>VEQT01000043.1 GCA_018883065.1 Flavobacterium sp. | reverse complement strand
TTACAACAGAATTTGAAAATAATCGATTTACATCAAGAGGAGAAAAATAGAATTCAACTGGCAGCTGATAACAATCGCCAAGCCCAACAGTTGATTTACACTACCTATGCATCCAAAATGTTAAGCGTTTGCCGTCTATACATAAAAGATATTCATCACGCTGAAGATGTTATGATAACTGCATTTATGAAAGTATTTATTGGCTTATCGAATTTTGAACACAAAGGGAGTTTTGAAGGTTGGATTCGCCGAATTATGATCAATGAATCTATTTCTTACATCAGATTCCAGAAGAAAATCAGTTTCTTGGATGATGAACAGTATATTGAACAACCTACCAATTCAATAGAAATTCAGTTTAATGTTGAAGAAATTCAGTTTCTCATCGACGCCTTGCCCGATGGCTACAAAATGGTTTTCAATTTGTACGTAATAGAAGGGTACAAGCACAATGAAATAGCTGAATTACTTTCAATTAGCACAGGGACATCCAAATCTCAATTGTCACAGGCCAGAAGAATTTTACAACGTGAAATCAATAAGTTAAATACACCTCAAAATGGAACTAGATAAAATAGAAAAAGAAATCAAAAACCAACTTGATCTTCGCGAAATTCAACCTTCGCCTGTTGCTTGGGATCGTTTGGATGCCATGCTCACTGCTGCTGAAAGTAAAAAGGAAAAACCCAAGTTCAACTGGATTTATATCGCCGCAAGCGTATTCGGGTTTTTCATGCTAGGATATGTGTTTTATAACAATTCGGGAGAATCAGCTGAGGTAAGCAGTTCAAAAGCAATAGTAACTAATGAGGCTCAGTCAACAAAAACTTCCGCAGAAAATAAACAGCAAATCCCGGTTCAATTTCAAAAAGAAAGCCAGGTTATAGCTGAAAATAAAGTGATTCCACCAAATAAGAAACCATCCATTTCATCTCATCGAACAAACAATAGGGACAGTGCCCCTCAACAAAATCAATTGGCAACTGCTTTAAGCACAAACAAGAAAATAGAAGCACAATCAATCGAAAAATTAATTAGTACTCCAAAAACAAATGAAATCAATCCATCTAAACCGGAATCTCAACTTGCCGAAATTTCAACAAAAACGATGCAGCCAACTGTAAAAGTAAACCCGTCCACGTTGCTTTCTGAAGTAGACAAAGAACTCACGTTTTCATTTCGCGAGAAAGTAATTCGAAAAATCGATAAAAATTATAAAACCGTAAAACTGGCCTTGGCCAATCGAAATCAACAATAAACAATCTACAAACATGAAAAAACACACCTTTTATCTAGCCGGATTTTTACTTTTATTCTTCTCACAATTGTATGGTCAAGACAGCTTTGAATCTCGTGCCAAATCTATTGCTTTGAAAATAGAAAGCGTAACCAACGAAGAAAAACTTGCCTTAAAAGCCGAAGTCGAGCTGGTGAATATGGACTTGGAAAAAAACAATATAACCCTAGTGCAAGCCGACGAAAAGAAAGCCAAGTTGGCACAAGATAGAGCCAATAACATCGAGAAAAGAGTAGCCGCCTTGCAAATAGAACTTAATAATCTTGTGCAAGAAAAAGTAGATGGTAAAATTAAAGTGGAGGATTCTATCCGAAGGTATTCGTTTACTTTTCCTAGTATGAAAATCAGCGACAGATACAAAGTGGGTGAAAACAGAACCACGACTCAATTCATTTTTGCCTTTGGAATAAATAATTTGGTTACCAACAAAGCTGTAGCCAATTCTGATTTTCGGTATTGGGGGTCGCATTTCTACGAATGGGGCTTCACATTAAATTCCCGAATTTTAAAAAACAACAATCTTTTGCACGCCAAATATGGGCTGTCATTCATGTACAACAACTTGCGCCCGACAGACAATCGATATTTTGTAGTAAATGGCAACCAAACCAATCTTGAAGTTAGTGCTACACATTTTACCGATTCCCGTTTTCGAAATGTGTATTTGGTTGTGCCCATGCATCTCGAATTCGATTTTTCGAAGAAAACGCAAAATAATGATCAGCCGGTATTTAAAACACATCAATCGTTTCGTGTTGGTTTAGGAGGGTATCTAGGGGGTAACATAAAATCCAAACAATTTTTATGTTCCGTAGATGAAAACGGCAACGACCTCTCCCAAGTTGCAAAAGGTGATTTCAATGTCAATGATGTGATCTACGGCGCAAGTTTCTACGTTGGATACCAGGCCGTGAGTTTGTACACCAAATACGATTTAAGTCCACTTTTTAGACACAATGTGCTTAGACAAAACAATATTTCACTTGGTCTCCGATGGGATTTTAATTAATAAAATCTAGTAAATAGTTAATAAAAGCACTTCCTTGGAGGTGCTTTTTTTGTAGCCGGGAACCTGCTATTCGCTCTATTTTTTACGCCAAACGCTGGCGCAAAAAGATGCCGCTGCTATCAGGGCTAGGCACATCAACCACAGTCAATATTCATCTTAATCCACAACCCACATCAACAAAAAATTACTAACTTTGAGCCTTTCCTTCATTTCAAATTTCATCAACTTTTGATCTCAAAATCCTCCATAGATACCGTATTCGAAACCGCTCGTGTAGAAGAGGTAATTGGCGATTTTGTACAACTCAAACGGGCAGGAAGTAATTTCAAGGGCTTGAGTCCATTCTCAGATGAGCGTTCGCCCTCGTTTATGGTCTCGCCGGTGAAGCAAATTTGGAAAGATTTTAGTTCGGGCAAAGGCGGAAACGTAGTGGCCTTCTTAATGGAGCATGAGCATTTTACCTATCCCGAAGCCATTCGGTATTTGGCCAAAAAATACAACATCGAACTCGAAGAGACTGAACAAACCGAAGCTGAGAAAGCCGCCACCGATGTGCGCGAAAGCCTATTTTTGGTTTCGGAATTTGCCAAAACCTATTTTCACGATACCTTATTAAATTCAGAAGAAGGCAAAGCCATTGGACTTAGCTACTTTAAAGAACGTGGCTTTACCGCCGATACTATTCAAAAATTTTCATTGGGCTACTCGCCCGAAACCTGGGATGCTTTTTCTAAAGAGGCCTTGGGCAAAGGCTATCAATTGGAGTACCTCGAGAATGTAGGCTTTACCATCGTCAAAGAGGAGAAACTCATCGACCGCTTTCGTGGCCGTGTGATGTTTCCCATTCAAAGCATGTCGGGTAGAACCTTGGGTTTTGGTGGTCGAATATTAACCAATGATAAGAAAGCGGCCAAGTACCTTAATTCTCCAGAGAGTGAAATCTACCACAAAAGCAAAGTCTTGTATGGTATTTTTCATGCCAAGCAAGCCATTGCAAAACAAAACAACTGTTATTTGGTAGAAGGTTATACTGACGTCATACAGTTTCATCAAGCGGGTATCGAAAATGTGGTGGCTTCGTCGGGAACTGCCCTCACACCCGATCAGATTCGACTCATCAATCGACTCACCAAAAACATCACCGTACTCTATGATGGCGATGCGGCCGGATTACGTGCCTCGATTCGCGGGATCGATTTGATCCTAGAAGAAGGCATGAACGTGCGCGTCTGTACCTTTCCCGAAGGTGAAGATCCCGATAGTTTTGCTAAGAAAACGCCACTCGAAGAATTACTTCGGTACTTAGACGAAAACGCTCAGGATTTTATTCAGTTCAAGGCTTCGTTGTTGATGACGGATGCCAAGAATGATCCGATCAAAAAGGCCGAACTCATCCGCGACATGGTGGGCAGTATTTCTAAAATCCCCGACCGCATCAAACGCGAAATCTACATCCAAGAGTGTTCGCGCATTATGGATATTTCTGAGCAAGTCCTGCTCAACACCTTGGCGCAATTGGTTCAAAAAGACCTCGCCGATAAGGGTAAGCAACTAAAACAAGAACAAAAGAGCTTTGAGGTGGTGCGTAATGAGCAACCTTTGCCTACCGAAAAAGTAAATGTATTGTATGAGCTAGAACGCAAAATCATCGAAATCTTATTGCTCTACGGCAATTGCGAAGAGGAATTTGAAGATGTGTTGCTGCAAGCCAATGACGAAGGAGTGGTCGAAACCGTTTCGGTGCTTAAAAAATACAAAGTATATCAGCGCATCTATTTGAGCTTGCAAGAGGATGAGGTTGAATTGGCACATCCGTTATTTCAAAAAATATATAGTGATCTGATGGATTATTTTAACCAGCAGGAAGTATTTCAGTTGGAACAGTACATGATGCATTTGGCAACCGATCAAATACAAGAAATCACCAATATACTGATGGCCGAGGAACAGCAGTTGTTGCATAAGTGGGAGTCTAAACAAATTGAGGTGAAAGGCAAAGACCAAACGGTTGCCCAATACGTTTCTGAAACCATCATAACGCTCCGCTGGTTTTTGGTTGATCGAATTGTTGAAGAATTAAAAGGCGAATTGTCCAAAGAACCAGAAACAGACAATGCAGAAACGCTTGGTCTTACTATGGATTACACCAAATTAATCCAGCATTTTTCTCAAAAATTAGGTCGGGTAATGTCGCGCTACCACTAGACTATTTCTAGGGTTTTGGCCTTGTTTACCAAATCGACTAAGTTGGTTACATTCAATTTGCTGAGCAAACGCAGTTTGTAGGTGCTCACCGTTTTTTCATTTAGGCCCAAAATAGCCGAAATTTCGTTGTTCTTTTTTCCGTTGCTCAAATAGCGCAATACCTCAACTTCCCGGTTGGAGAGTTTGCGGTACAGCCGTTCGTTTTTGTTTTGCTTGGCAATTAAGGCCAAGTTGCGTTTCAAGGTGTCGTTGAGTATGGTTTGGCCTTGGTGTACTTTCATGATGGCCACACCCAAGGTTTCAATTTTAGCTGTTTTGTGTACATAACCCGAAACGCCCGCTTTAATTGCATTTGGAGCATAGACTTGTTCAGGATAGCTGCTAAATACAATCACTTTTGTTTTGGTGTAATACTTAATAATTGCCTTTAATTCATTTATGCTGGTAAGCCCATCTAAGTCCATATCAATCACTAAAACGTCGATGTCTTTTGTGTATAATACGTCTTTTACCATTGAAAAATTCCCCACATTGGCTACAATGCTAATGTTTGGATTGTCTTTAAAGTAGGATTTAATACCAAAATGTACTGCAGGATAATTATCTGCCAAACACACGTTAATCATGCTATTTATTTTTAGGAAAAAACTCCGTTTTTACGGCTCTAAAATAGTTAAAAAATAATTAAAAAATAAAATAAGCACAATGAAATCAATCGGTTACCTCTTGAGTTTACAAACCGGAATTGGATTCATTTTGTGTTGATTGGCTTGATGTAAACGTTTGTAAATGTCCATTACTTCCTGTTGTCTGGTTGTGAAATCTTGCGTTGAATACTGCATTTCTACTGCAGTCATGGCCCATTCCAACTCGTCATATGAGGCACCCAGTTGTTCCTCATCGGTGCGATCATCACCAAATAATCCGTCGGTAGGTGCAGCAGTTAAGATCGATTTTGGCACACCCAAATGGGCACCCAACGCAAATACTTCTGATTTTACTAAATCAGCAATTGGGCTCAAGTCAACTCCGCCATCACCGTATTTGGTGTAAAATCCTACCCCAAAATCTTCAATTTTATTGCCTGTTCCGGCCACCAATCGACTATAAAGGCCTGCAAAATAATACAAAGTTGTCATGCGCAAACGAGCTCTAGTGTTGGCCAGTGTGAGCTGTAACTTGTTTGAGTTGTCACTGCTAGGGAAATGACTTACTAGCGTATCAAATAAAGGCGTCAAATCGGATTCAATGTGTTGCACATTTGGAAAACGTTGTTTGAGTTGCTCAATGTGTTCGTAAGCTCGACTCACATGGCTTTTGGCTTGATGAATAGGCATGGTTACACACAATACGTCTAGGCCTGTAAGCGCACACAACGTAGAGGTAACTGCCGAATCAATGCCACCAGAAATGCCCACAACAAATCCAGTATTTTTGGATTCAAGGGCGTAATTTTTCAACCAATTTACAATTTGGTTGCTGGCACTTTCTGCCGAGAATGAATTATTTAATACCATGCAGTTGATTTTAGAATTACGGGGAGTATCTTTGCAAAAATAATAATAATTTGCTGCGCCAGTTTGCTTTTTTTGAATGCTTAAATGGAGCTTTTTCCTGCTGTACGCTTTATTCCCCGCAAAAAAATAATCGGGAGTTTCCCTCTTTTTTTTGCGCGGCGATACCGCTTCCATCAGGGCTAGGCATACGAAAAACAAGCAAATGCAGTTTTATACGTAATTCAACATCCATTCATGAATAAAGTAGTTGTAAAAACAGGAATTTTTGTAGCGGCTTTGCTGCTGATTCTCGCGTGTGACAAACGGTCCAAAGTAGAGCAAGAAATTAGCAAAAAACCACTCACGCTAAAAGTGAGTCGTTTTGACAAAGCTTTTTTTGAAAGCACACCTCAAGAGTTGCCTAAGCTCAAAGCGGCTTATCCGTATTTCTTTCCAGCCGACACCGAAGATGCAATTTGGTTAGATAAAATGCAAAACCCCATGTGGCGTGAATTGTATGGCGAAGTACAAAAAAAATTCGGCAATTTTCAAAAAGAACAAACCGAAATCACCGATTTGGTGAAGCACATGCAGCATTATTTTCCGGAAACCAAAACCCCCAAAGTAATTACAATTATTTCTGAAATGGACTACCACAATAAGGTGATTTATACTGATACCCTGCTGCTCATTTCACTTGAATTGTATTTGGGTAAATCACATCGTTTTTATGAGTTTCCAAAATACATTTCACAAAATTTTGAGCCCCAACAAATCATGCCCGACTTGGTTTCTGCTTTTGCCTTTCGTAAAATTCTACCGCCAAAAGACGCATCATTTTTGTCTCAACTAGTCTATGCTGGAAAGGAATTGTATCTCAAGGATTTGCTATTGCCATCTTATTCTGATGCCGATAAAATGGGGTATATGCCCGAACAAATTAACTGGTGTGCCGAAAATGAAAGTTACATTTGGCGTTATTTTATAGATAAAAAAATGCTCTACAGCACCGATCAAAAATTGGCATCTCGCTTTATAAATCCAGCTCCTTTTTCTAAATTTTATTTAGAAATTGACAACGAATCTCCCGGTCGCGTTGGCGCTTGGGTTGGCTGGCAAATTGTGCGTGCTTTTATGGAGAACAACAAAGTGAGTGTACAAGATTTGTTGGTTGCAGATGCAAAAACTATATTTGAACAATCACACTACAAACCCAAGAAATAATGGCAAATACATCAACTTCTGAGATTAAATTTATAGTTCAATTAGACGAAAATCGGGTGCCCGAAAAACTGCATTGGACCGCGCAAGATGGTGGCGTCGAGGCCGAAGAGTCCAAAGCGATCATGTTGTCCATTTGGGATAACAAAAACAAAGAAACCTTGCGCATAGATTTGTGGACAAAGGACATGCCGGTTGATGAGATGAAAGTGTTTTTTCATCAAACCTTGGTGGCCATGTCCGAAACCTATCACCGCGCTACTGCCGATGAAAAAATGGCGGCAACCATGAAAGATTTTTGTGATTATTTTGCCGAAAAATTAGAATTAAAGGCCTAAAATAAGACAGCAAAAGCATTGTTTTTGAAGTGTTGCTGCTACTTAAGTAATTGAATTAAATTTTACATTTAATACGGTTTTTCTTGAAATAATTCGTTGTTAATTTCCTCGATATAGTTTAATACAGCTTCTTTTCCCGTTCCTTCAGTTGATGAAGTGATAAAGTGTTGAGGCATTTCAGCCCAATTATTAGCTAGTAGTTGTTTTCTGTAGGCTGCCACATGCATGTCTACTTTTACTCGGCTAATTTTATCAGCTTTTGTAAATACGATGCAAAAAGGAATTTCACTTTCGCCCATAAATTTCATGAATTCTAAATCAATTTTTTGGGCTTCCAATCGAATGTCAATCAGCACAAATGCACAAACCAACTGAGTTCTTTTTTCGAAATAGTCGGTGATAAATTGCTGAAAAACGGCTTTGGTTTTTTTGGATACTTTGGCGTAACCATAGCCCGGTAAATCAACCAAGAACCAATTGTTGTTTATTTTAAAGTGATTGATTAATTGTGTTTTACCTGGTTTTCCAGAGGTTTTCGCTAGGTTTTTGTGGTTGGTGAGCATATTTATCAACGAGGACTTTCCCACGTTTGAACGACCAATAAACGCGTATTCGGGCAGCGGATCTTTCGGACATTTGGCAACTTCAGAATTACTGATGATGAATTCGGCAGTATTTATTTTCATGAGAAAAAAGGATGTGCACTATAGATTTACTTTTTTCAACCACTCGTGCATCAACTGGTTAAAGGTCTCTGGGTGTTCCATCATGGCGGCATGGCCACATTGATCAATCCAATACAAAGTTGAATTGGGCATTAATTTGTTGAATTCTTCAGCTACATGTGGTGGCGTCACGCTGTCATTTTTTCCCCAAATGATGCACGTTGGCACGTGCATTTTAGGTAAATCTTTGGCCATGTTATGCCGAATAGCGCTCTTGGCAATGGTCAAGGTTTTAATCAATTTAATGCGGTCGTTTGCCATGGCATATACTTCATCTACAATTGCTTTGGTGGCAATTTTTGGGTCGTAAAATACGGCTTCGGCCTTTTTTTGAATGTACTCGTAATCGCCTCTTCGTGGATAACTATCGCCCATGGCACTTTCATATAAGCCCGAACTTCCTGTAATGACTAATCCAAGCATTTTTTCGGGGTACATTTTGGTGTGATATAGCGCAATGTGTCCACCCAATGAATTTCCAAGTAAAATAACCCGATCGTATCCTTTAAAGGTGATAAAATCTTTCACGTAGCGAGCAAACGCTTTAACATTTGTTTTTAGGATGTTTTGTGTGTAAATCGGTAATTCTGGTATAACCACTTTGTAGCCCAGTTTTGGAAAGTAGTCTGCAACGCCGTCAAAATTGCTCAGACCACCCATTAATCCGTGCAGAATAATGATAGGTGTGCCTTCTCCCGCCTCAAAATAGGTGTATTTGCCTTCCTTTTTAATTGCCTGTTCCATGTTCTTATAGCTCATTTGCAAGTTCAGGCAAATATAGAATTTTTTATAGGAAAGTTGCTAGTGCCGAGCGGGATGTATTAGCGCAATTTAGGTTATGATATTTCAATCCAGTTGGTCCAATTTCATTTAGTACAAGTTCTCAACATTTTGAAGGCAAGCCCATTCGAGTCTCTTTGCTATATGGCCAAAGAAACGCTAAAAGTGGTAAAACTTATTAACAAAGTGGTAGAAAGTGGTAAAATGTGGAAATTTATTTTATATTTTTGCTCTGTATCTACATAAACAACTGATTTTTTGGAAGCAATAATTGGAACATATGAATGCAAAGTTGACACAAAGGGAAGGCTCTTAATGCCTGCTCCTTTGAAAAAACAACTTGCGGCTAGTCTTCAAGCAGGATTTGTTTTGAAGCGTTCGGTGTTCCAGCCTTGTTTGGAGTTGTATCCCATGTCCGAATGGAATGCGATGATGCAAAAAATCAATTCGTTAAACCGGTTTGTAAAAAAGAACAACGACTTCATTCGTCGATTTACAGCAGGTGTTCGTGTCGTTGAGGTAGATGCTTTGGGACGAGTTTTAATTCCGAAAGATTTAGTGTTGTTTGCTGGAATATCAAAAGAAATTGTGTTGTCGTCAGCAGTCAATATTGTTGAAATCTGGGATAAAGTGGCCTATGAAAAAGCGATTGACAATTCGGTGCTTGATTTTGCCGATTTAGCTGAAGAGGTAATGGGAACTGTAAACGACACGTCAAATGGAGTATCATAATCCCGTATTGTTGCATCCCACTGTCGACGGCTTGGCTATTAAACCAGCTGGTGTTTATGTCGACGTGACTTTTGGTGGTGGTGGCCATTCTAAAGAGGTTCTAAGTCGACTGGGAACTGCAGGCAAACTATTTGCTTTTGATCAAGACGAGGATGCTTTAGCCAATGCCTTGCCCGACGAGCGGTTTACCTTGATCCACGAAAATTTCAGATACATCAAGCGTTTTTTGCGCTTTCATAACATCAAAAGTGTCGATGGAATTTTGGCTGATTTAGGTGTTTCGTCGCATCAATTTGATGTGGCCGAACGCGGTTTTTCAACTCGTTTTGATGCCGAATTAGACATGCGTATGAGCAAGCGCACCGAGCTTAGTGCTTTCAGGGTGGTCAATGAATATGATGCAGATAATTTAACGCGCGTGTTTTATGATTATGGTGAATTAAAAAATGCATCGGCGCTAGCTAGAACCATTATTGATGCACGTGAATTTGAAGTAATAAAAAACACCGCCCAGTTGAAAGAGGTGTTGTCGCGTTTTTTGCCTGCCCACAAAAGCCATAAAATATTGGCTCAAATCTACCAAGCCATACGTATTGAAGTAAATCAAGAGATGGAAGTGTTAAAAGAATTTTTAACCCAATCCCTCGAAATATTGAAGCCAGGTGGTCGTCTGAGCGTGATTTCCTATCATTCTCTTGAAGACAGATTGGTGAAACGATTCATGAAAAACGGCTTATTTGAAGGGGAGCCCGAGCGCGATTTCTTTGGGAATTTTTCGGTGCCTTTTAAAGTAATTGGTAAGCTGATTGTACCTGATCAGCAGGAAATAAAAATCAATAATCGGGCGCGAAGTGCTAAGCTTCGAGTGGCTGAGAAAGTATAATTAGGTGTTGGTAGTAATTCGCATTTGCTATGAAGAACGGAGTGTATGATCTTTTAAAAGCACGTTTTTTAATAAACGAGGATGCCAATGCGGCTAAAAATTGGCGCTTCATATTGTTTGTAATAGCTCTAGCGATTCTCATGATTGCAAATACTCAAAATTATGAGCAAAAAGTATACAGAATTATCGCTTTGAATAATGAAGTTAAGGTGCTTCGTTCTGATTTTGTGAATAAAAGATCTGAATTGATGCAACTCAAAATGGAATCTACTATAGCCGATCAAATGCTTCTTAAGCAAATTTATCCTTCAGAAGTGCCGCCTATTAAAATACAAGTTAAAGCAGAAAATAAAAAGAGTTTTTGGGATCAATTTAAACTATGGGAGTAGAGGTGAAAAATAGCGCTGTTCGCATTTTTTTGGTGGCTTTCGCAATGCTAATCATGGCAGGTGCGGTGATTTTTAATTTAACCAAAATTCAATGGACTCAGGGTGAAAAATACCGCAAAATGGCTGCAAAAACCACAGTAAAAGTGTTTGAAATTAAGGCCAATAAAGGCAATATTTATTCTGCGGATGGCAGTTTATTGGCTACTACAGTTCCCAATTATACCTTTCATTTTGACGCCTTGGCTGCATCATCTCAAGATTTTGACAAGTTTATACAGCGTTTTTCCGACTCTTTGCAGCGTATTATTGGGAAGCCATCGGCCCAATTTGAACAGGATTTACGGCGTGCCAGAGCACAAAAAAACCGTTATTTTTTAGTGGCACGCAACCTTAACCACAAGCAGTATAGAAGAATAATTAAGCTACCCTTAGACAATGGTTTTCATCTTAATCCAGAAAACCTCCGCAAGCGTCCCATGGGCAGAATTGCTGAGCGTACGATAGGATATGTGCGAAAAAAACCGGATAGCACAATCGATGGCAAGGGTATTGAGTTTGCCTTTCGCAGGTATTTGGATGGCAAAGACGGCAAAATTCTCAAGCAAAAAATTGCTCAAAACCAGTGGAAACCCATTCGGGATGTAAACGAGGTAGAGCCCCACGACGGCTATGATGTGATATCAACCATAGATGTCTACATTCAAGATATTGCCCACCACGCTTTACTAAAGCAACTCAAGGCTTACGAAGCTGATCACGGCTGTGTGGTAGTGATGGAAACCAAAACGGGCTATGTCAAGGCCATTGCCAATTTGGCCAAAGCGTCAGACGGAAGCTATTTCGAAGCCAATAACTACGCCATAATGGAGGCGCACGAACCCGGTTCTACCTATAAGTTGGCCGATTTGATGGCGCTGCTTGAAGATCAAAAAGTAGATACAACAGCTATTTTTGATACAAAAGGCGGTAAAATAAAGTTTGGTGATGGTTGGGTTGTTGATTCGCATCCAAAGTCAGAAAAATTGACCTTGGCGCGCGGCTTCGAAAATTCTTCAAATACCGTTATGGTTCAGGCGGTGTATAACAACTATAAAAGTAATCCAAGTGCATTTGTAAAACACCTACAGAATTTTGGTCTTACCAAGCCCTTAGGTATTTCTATTCAAGGCGAAGGCATTCCAACTGTACCAACACCTGGATCAAAAAATTGGAATAATCTTTCATTGCCCTGGATGGCCTTTGGCTATGGCGTACACATTACACCCTTACAAACCTTAGCGTTTTATAATGCAGTAGCCAATAATGGTGAAATGGTAAAACCACAATTTGTGAGTGAAATTAAAGAGTACAACAAAACCATCAAGCGTTTTCCAAAACATGTAATCAATCCCAAAATATGCTCGCAAACTACTTTGGTTAAAGTAAAGGCGATTCTCAAAAATGTTGTCAAGTTTGGAACGGCCAAAGACTTGTTTTCAAAGGAGTTTTCTATGGCAGGCAAAACCGGAACAGCCCAAGCAAATTATGTTATAAATGGTGGAGCTAACAAGTATTATATTTCCTCATTTGTGGGGTATTTTCCTGCTGAGGCCCCAAAGTACTCCTGTATAGTGGTGGTTCATAAACCCAAAACTTCCAATAACGATTATTATGGTGCCGATGTAGCAGGTCCTGTTTTTAAACGGGTTGCACAAAAAATATTTACCGATGTTCCCACAACTAACGAAATAGGTTCAATTAACAAGGCCATTGCCAAACAAGATGCTCTGTACAATTTGTACAACAAAAAACTGCAGGATCCAAAAAACATTATACCCAATTTGAAAGGGATGGCAGGCATGGACGCAATAGCCTTGTTGGAGAATTGGGGCGTAAAAGTAAAAGTAAATGGCATTGGAAAAGTGTCTTCTCAATCACTGCCAGCCGGCACACAAATCAATAAGAACACGCAGGTAACCTTAGACTTATTTTGAAACAGTTAAAAGACATATTGTACAGAGTGGCTATCGAATCAGTGATTGGTTCGACCGATTGCGCAGTGAATAAACTTGAGTTTGATTCTCGTAAAGTGAGTAGAAACGATGTTTTTGTAGCTATTCGTGGTACACAATCAAATGGACACGATTTTATTCAAAAAGCCATCGGATTAGGCGCTACAGTTATTGTTTGTGATGCCTTGCCTCAAGAGTTACACAACGGAATTACCTACGTGCAAGTACTCGATACGAATAGTGCGCTAGCAACGATGTCGGCCAATTATTTTAACAATCCTTCAACCGAATTAAAACTAGTTGGGGTTACAGGTACCAATGGCAAAACAACTATTGCTTCTTTGTTGTTTCAGTTGTTTCAAAAAGCCGGATTTAAAGTGGGCTTGCTTTCTACTGTTACCATTCGCGTAAATGAAATTGAGTATCCCGCTACCCATACTACCCCTGATTCTCTTACTATCAACCGCTACTTGCGTGAAATGGTTGAAGCAGGAGTAGATTATTGCTTTATGGAAGTGAGTTCGCATGGGATTCATCAAAAACGCACCGAAGGCTTGCTTTTTGCCGGCGGTATATTTACCAATTTATCGCACGACCATTTGGATTACCACGCCACTTTTGCCGAATACCGCGACGTGAAAAAGCAGTTTTTTGACCAATTGCCCAAAACGGCATTTGCCTTAACCAACTTAGACGACAAAAACGGGCCGGTGATGTTGCAAAACACAAACGCGCGAAAAAAATCATATGCATTAAAAACATACGCCGATTATAAAGCACAAATTTTAGAAAACCAATTGTCGGGTTTGTTGCTCAAAATCAATGATCAAGATGTTTGGGTTCGTCTCATTGGCACTTTCAATGCGTATAATATTTTAGCTATATACGGAACAGCCATCGAGTTGGGCCTAGAGCCACTAGACGCTTTGCGCTGGGTTTCTGAATTGGAAAGTGTGTCAGGTCGTTTTCAGTTTATCGTATCAACAAACCAAAAAATTACCGCCATAGTTGATTATGCGCATACGCCTGACGCCTTAGAGAATGTGCTGCAAACCATAAATTCGATTCGTACCAAAAACGAACAACTCATTACCGTAGTGGGGTGTGGAGGCGACCGCGATAAAACCAAGCGTCCCATAATGGCGCAGATTGCAGCCCAAAATAGCGACAAGGTTATTCTCACCTCTGACAATCCAAGAACTGAAGATCCCGAACAGATTTTGCGCGAAATGGAAGCCGGTATCGAGCCCCAACACTATAAAAAATCAATGACCATCTCAGATCGATTCCAGGCTATCAAAACCGCTTGTCAATTGGCTCAAGCCAATGATATAATCCTTGTGGCTGGTAAAGGGCACGAAACCTACCAGGAAATTCAAAGAGTTCGCTACGAATTTGATGACATGCAACACCTTAAGGACTTATTTATTCAACTTCAAAAATAAATCACCATGCTGTATTACTTCTTTGAATACCTCTATAAAACACTGAATGTACCCGGAACAGGTGTGTTTCAGTACATCACGTTTCGTTCGGCTTTGGCGGTGATTCTCTCCTTGCTTATTTCTACCATTTACGGAAAGCGCATCATCAGTTTTTTACGCAACCAACAGGTGGGTGAGACTGTTCGTGAACTGGGTTTAGCTGGCCAGAATGAAAAAGCGGGCACCCCAACCATGGGTGGATTAATCATCATCATTGCCACTTTGATTCCGGTTTTGTTGCTCACCAAACTCAACAACATTTACATCATCTTGCTAGTTGTAACCACACTTTGGATGGGAACCATCGGATTTATTGACGATTACATTAAAATTTTCAAAAAAGACAAACAAGGCCTTAAAGGTATTTTTAAAGTTATCGGTCAAGTGGGATTGGGTATTATAGTGGGTTCAGTGTTGTATTTGCATCCGGGCGTTACCGTGCGTAAAGACAAGGTTACAACGGTCGTTGTCAATCAATCTCAAAACGTGATTTCGGCTATGCCCTTGGAAGAAAAATCAACGGCAACAACGATACCCTTTTTCAAAAACAACGAATTTGACTATGCCGAATTGTTGGCCTGGACCGGCGAGGGTTACGAAAAATGGGCCTGGTTGGTGTTTATACCAATCGTAATTTTCATCATCACAGCCGTATCCAACGGCGCCAATCTCACCGACGGAATTGACGGGTTGGCAGCAGGTACTTCGGCCATTTCGGTCTTGGCCTTGGGTATTTTCACCTTTGTATCGGGTAACATTATTTTTTCCAATTATTTAAACATCATGTACATCCCCAACTCGGGTGAAATGACTGTATTCATAGCTGCCTTTGTGGGCGCGTTGGTGGGTTTCTTGTGGTACAATTCATATCCCGCTTCGGTTTTTATGGGCGATACAGGTAGTTTAACCATTGGCGGAATCATTGCGGTTTTGGCTATTTCTGTACGCAAAGAACTTTTGGTGCCTTTGTTGTGTGGAATCTTTTTGGTTGAGAATCTATCGGTCATTTTGCAAGTGAGTTACTTTAAATATACTAAGAAACGATTTGGCGAAGGAAAACGCATTTTCTTAATGTCACCGTTGCACCACCATTATCAAAAGAAAGGATACCACGAAAGTAAAATCGTGACCCGTTTTTGGATAGTAGGTATCGTGTTGGCCATTTTGTCTATCGTGACCTTGAAATTACGTTAATATTTTCTAGTAGATGAAACGATTAGTCATATTAGGCGGAGGAGAAAGTGGCGTAGGTACTGCCATTTTGGGAAAGAAGCAGGGCTTTGAAGTCTTTGTTTCAGACAAAGGCCCAATCCTGCCGGTTTACCAAGAAGTACTCAACAAATATGGGATTGTTTGGGAAGAGTTGCAGCACACCGAAGACAAGATTTTAAATGCAGATCTTGTAATGAAAAGCCCGGGCATACCCGACAACGTGCAATTGGTAAAAACAATTCATGCTCTTGGAATTCCGGTTATTTCTGAAATCGAATTTGCTGCACCCTATACCCAAGCAGTTACTATTGGGATTACGGGAAGTAATGGGAAAACAACTACTACAATGCTCACCTATCACGTACTAAAAAATGCAGGATTGGATGTGGGTTTGGCAGGCAATATTGGAAAGAGTTTTGCTTGGCAAGTGGCTGAATCCGATCATGAATATTATGTGTTGGAATTGAGCAGTTTTCAGTTGGATGGTATAGTGGAGTATAAGCCGCACATTGCAGTATTGACAAACATTAGTCCCGATCATTTGGATCGTTACGAATACAAATACCAGAATTACATCAATTCAAAATTTAGAATAACAAAAAACCAAACCAAGCAGGATTTCCTTATTTACGACGCCGATGACGAGGCGAGTGTAGCTTGGTTAGCAAATCATACAACTAACGCTCAATTGATCCCTTTTTCAATCAGCAAAACGTTACAATCAGGAGCCTATTTAAACAAAAAAACTATGGAAGTACACATCAACGACGAAGAATTTATCATGGAGACCGAATACATCGCACTCGAAGGAAAACACAATTTGAAAAATGCGATGGCTGCTACTTCGGTAGCCAAATTAATGCAAATTCGATCGGCAACCATTCGAGAGAGCTTGTCTAATTTTCAAGGCGTTGAACACCGATTAGAAAAGGTACTTAAAATTCAAAATGTTCAATACATAAACGACTCAAAAGCCACCAATGTAAATGCAACTTTTTTTGCATTAGACAGCGTAAATGCCCCTACAGTTTGGATTGTGGGAGGGGTTGACAAAGGAAATGACTACAGCGAATTGATGCCATTGGTGCGCGAAAAAGTAAAATCAATTGTATGTCTTGGTGTAGACAATACCAAAATCATCGAAGCCTTTGGAAACGTGGTAGATATGGTTATTGAGGTTGACAATATGCATGATGCAGTTAATATGTCGGCGCATTTGGCCGAAAAAGGCGATATCGTACTGTTGTCTCCTGCTTGTGCCAGCTTTGATTTGTTTGAAAACTATGAAGACAGAGGCAATCAGTTTAAGCGTGAAGTAAAAAATTTATAACCAATAGATAGACGCAAAAAAGTAAATGTCAAACAATCACAATACAACGAAAGAAGTATTCTAGAAACCAAAAAATGAAGCAATTTTTAAACAGCTTAAAAGGAGATAAGGTAATATGGAGCTTTGTGGCTTTGTTGGGCCTATTCTCGTTTATGCCTGTTTTTAGTGCGAGTAGTAATTTGGCCAATTCGGTACATGGTACAGGAAACACCTTAGGCTACTTGGTTAAGCATTTTATGCACAGCTTTATTGGGTTTTTAATCATTTTTGGCATACATAAAGTACCCTATCACTATTTTAGAACCATATCGCGCGTGATGTTGCCTGTGGTTTGGTTGTTGTTGTTGTTTACATTGGCCAAAGGAACAGTTATTGCTGGGGCCAATGCCAGCCGATGGATTCAAGTGCCTTTTATAGGCATTTCGTTCCAGTCTTCAACTTTGGCATTTATCGTTTTGATGGTTTTTGTTGCGCGCTATTTATCGGTTACCCGTGAAACCCCCATCACATTTAAAGCGTCCTTGTGGGAACTTTGGCTGCCTGTATTTATTACACTGGGTTTAATATTGCCTGCCAATTTTTCGACTGCCGCGCTCATGTTTAGCATGGTGTTAATGTTGGTTTTTGTGGGGATGTATCCACTGCGATACATAGGTTCGGTTATTGGAATAGGCGTTGCAGCTATCGCAATTTTCGTTCTATTGAGTCACGCAATGCCTAATAATAGATTGTTTACCCGTGTCAAAACGTGGGAAAGTCGAATAGAAAATTATCTCCAACATAAACCTGACAATGAAGACTACCAGATTCTGAAAGCTAAAACAGCTATTGCCACCGGTGGTCTGTATGGTTTAGGGCCAGGAAAAAGTGTTCAAAAGAATTTTTTACCCCAATCATCTTCCGATTTTATTTATGCCATAATTGTAGAAGAATATGGTTTATTTGGAGGCGTAGTGGTGATGTTATTGTATTTGTTGTTATTAGTTCGATTCATTATAGCTGCACAAAAAGCCAATACTAAATTTGGTCAGCTTGTTGTTGTGGGATTGGGATTTCCGATCATTTTTCAAGCGCTTACCAATATGGCGGTAGCCGTAAACATGTTGCCAGTTACAGGTCAGCCCTTGCCTTTAGTGAGCAGTGGAGGAAGTTCAATTTGGATGACCTGCATAGCCTTGGGAATCATAATTGGGGTCACCAAAAAAGAGGAAGAAATTGCCGAAGAACAAGCAGAAAAAGCACGCCGTGACGAAGCGCTACGCCGCATGATAGACGAGCAAATTGCTCGCGAAGAAGCTGCAGATGCTGCATTATTAGCCGAAGAAAATTATTCAATCACCGATCGTTCAAGTATAAAATTGGATTAAAAAAAGCAGTACACATGAAAACCATGCGATTTATCATTAGCGGAGGTGGAACAGGCGGGCATATTTATCCGGCCATTGCCATTGCCAATGCGCTTAAACTGCGTTTTCCAAATTCTGAATTTTTATTTGTTGGCGCAAAGGACAAAATGGAGATGCAAAAAGTCCCACAAGCGGGCTATGCTATACAAGGATTGTGGATTGCCGGATTGCAACGTAAATTGACAGTAGACAACCTGCTTTTTCCATTTAAATTAATCAGTAGTTTATGGAAGTCAAGCTGCATTCTTCGGCAATTTAAGCCAGATGTTGTGATTGGCACTGGCGGATTTGCGAGTGGTCCGTTGTTGCAAATGGCCAATAGTAAAGGAATTCCAACCTTAATTCAAGAACAAAATTCTTATCCAGGTATAACCAATAAATTGCTCAGTAAACGAGCAAGTAGTATTTGTGTAGCATATGCCAATTTAGATCGATTTTTCCCCGCTTCAAAACTGGTACTTACCGGTAATCCAGTTCGTCAGGATTTATTAAACGTCGAATCCAAACGCATGGAAAGCATTGCTCATTTTAAATTGGATGCAAGCAAGAAAACACTTTTGGTTTTGGGAGGTAGTTTGGGTGCCCGACGAGTGAATCAACTGATTGAAAAGGAACTGCCGTTTTTTTTGAGTCAAGGCATACAAGTTTTTTGGCAATGCGGAAAATTGTACTGGGAACACTATCAAAAATACAATGACCAAAATGGCGTTCAAGTTGAGGCATTTATTGATCGAATGGATTTAATCTATGCAGCAGCTGATTTTGTGATTTCTCGCGCTGGCGCCTCCTCAGTTTCCGAATTGTGTTTAGTAGGAAAACCAACCTTGTTTATTCCATCGCCAAATGTGGCCGAAGATCATCAAACAAAAAACGCACAAGCAATTGTAGCCCAAAAGGGTGCCTTGTTGCTTAAAGAAAGTGAATTAGATAGTCAATTCGAAACGGTTTTTGCCAATTTGCTTGCCAACGAAACACTGCAAAATGAGTTGGCAATAAACATAAAAAAATTAGCCATGCCCAATGCAACTGAGGCTATTGTAAACGAAATTTCCAAATTAATACAGCACAACTAATGAACCTCTCCCAAATACAACATGTATATTTTATTGGCATTGGAGGCATTGGCATGAGTGCTTTGGCGCGCTATTTTAATTACATAGGCAAGGATGTGGCGGGTTATGACAAAACGGCAACGCACCTCACCGATGAATTGATTGCCGAGGGAATTGCCATACATTTTGAAGATAGTATTGCGCAAATCCCTTCTCATTTTTATACAGAAAACACTCTGGTTGTGGTTACACCGGCCGTGCCTGTTACCCATGCCGAGTGGAATTATTTTGTGGAACGCGAATACATAATCAAAAAAAGAGCCGAAGTACTTGGGCTCATTACCCAAAACACCTACACCTTTGCAGTAGCTGGAACGCACGGCAAAACAACGACTTCTGCCATTTTAGGTCACATTTTATTTGAAAGTGGAGTTGATGTTACAGCTTTTGTAGGTGGCGTGTTAGAAAATTACGATTCCAATTTGATTGGACGCGGTAAAACAGTAACGGTGGTAGAAGCCGATGAGTTTGACCGTTCCTTTTTGCATTTGCATCCCAATATGGCTTGCGTAACATCAACCGATGCAGATCATTTAGATATCTATGGCGATGCGAGTTCTATTGAGGCCTCGTTTCAAGAATTTGCTGCCAAAATTGACGATAAATCAAATTTGTTTGTAGCGGCAGGATTACCCATTGCGGGCACTGTTGTTGGGGTTAATCCTGATGCTGCTTATCAAGCCTGTGAGGTACGAATCGAAAATGGAATCTATGTTTTTGATGTGCAAACTCCCACAGAACGGATCTGTAATTTACGATTTAGTTTGCCGGGCACGCACAACTTGACCAATGCAGTTATGGCGTTGGCAATGGCTAAAAAATACGGTGTTTCAACGGCAAGTATTGCCAAAGCATTGGCTACTTTTAAAGGGATTCGTCGTCGTTTTTCGTTTCAAATTCAAACGGATAAGTTGGTGTATATCGATGATTATGCGCATCATCCCACTGAAATCAATGCCGTACATCAGGCGGTTCGGGAATTGTATCCAAACAAAAAAGTGTTGGCCGTTTTTCAGCCGCATTTATTTAGCCGAACCCAAGATTTTGGTGCCGATTTTGCCAAAAGCTTGAGTCAGTTTGACCGCGTTATTGTAATGGAAATCTATCCCGCACGCGAGTTGCCAATTCCAGGAATTACCTCTCAGTGGCTGTTGGATCAAATGGAGAATCCAAACAAATCCATCGTGTCAAAAGCTAGCTTAATAGACGAGTTGTGTGCAGCTCCAGAATCCATAATTGTAACCATAGGTGCAGGCGATATTGGAGAGATGGTAAAGGATATAAAAACCGGTTTAGAACAAAAAAGTAGAACTTAAGATTAGCTGAATGATGCGTACCTATTTTACTTGGACAAACCTTCGATTAGGGCTCATGATGGGCTTGGT
>VEQT01000077.1 GCA_018883065.1 Flavobacterium sp. | reverse complement strand
GAAAACACAGGATCTGCAGAAGGCCAAATCGCCTTATTTACATTCAGAATCAACCACTTGACTGAGCACTTGAAAAAAAATCGTCACGATTACAATACCGAGCGTTCGTTGGTTAAATTGGTAGGTAAAAGACGTAGTTTGTTGGATTACTTGAAGAAAACCGAGATCAACAGATACCGTGAGATTATTAAAGAATTGAATATTAGAAAATAATCAACAGAAAAGAGGTGCCTACGCGCCTCTTTTTTTTAACTCCTTATCCTCAAAGGAGTTTTGTGCTTAACGGCACGCATTAGCATACACATTCCCCTACAGAGGATTGGGGGTCTAAAAAGTTTGGTTTTTCATTGGGTTCGCACAACAGCTACAACAACAACACAACTTACCCATTGTTTAATTAGAATAGTTTAAAAAATTTATGATTCCAAACGTAACAAAAGAAGTTATTGATTTAGGAGATGGTAGAACCATTTCAATCGAAACAGGTAAGTTGGCCAAACAAGCCGACGGTTCAGTAGTAGTTCGCTTAGGTGACTGTATGTTATTGGCAACAGCTGTATCAGCTAGAAGCGCAAATCCGGCAGTTGATTTTCTACCCTTAACGGTAGATTACCGCGAAAAATTTGCCGCTGCAGGTAGATTCCCCGGTGGATTTTTCAAAAGAGAAGCCCGTCCAAGTGATAGCGAAGTTTTGACTATGCGATTAGTAGACCGCGTTTTGCGTCCGCTTTTCCCAGATGATTACCACGCCGAAACGCAAGTGATGATCCAACTGATGTCGCACGACGAAAACGTGATGCCAGATGCTTTAGCAGGATTAGCTGCTTCTGCTGCGTTGGCTGTGTCAGACATCCCTTTTTATAATTTAATTTCTGAAGTACGTGTTGCGCGTATCAATGGAAAATTTGTTATCAACCCAAGCAAAACTGAATTAGAACAATCGGACATCGACATGATGATTGGTGCTTCTATGGATTCAGTTGCGATGGTTGAAGGTGAAATGAAAGAAATTTCAGAAGCCGAAATGGTCGAAGCGATCAAATTTGCGCACGAAGCCATCAAAATTCAAATCCAAGCACAAGAGCGTTTAAGAGCTGCCGTGGGTTCACCGGCTTACCGTACCTATGAAGGCGAAGTGGAAGACGAAGAAGTGTACAAAAAAGTAAAAGCTGCCGCCTATGACAAATGCTACACCATCGCGATGGAAGCCTCTGGAAAAAGCGAGCGTAGCGAAAAATTCGCAGCCGTAAAAGACGAGTGCAAAGCCTTGTTCACTGAAGAAGATTACGCCAACAATGCTGACTTAGCTGGATTGGTTGGAAAATATTTCTACAAAACCAATAAAGAAGCCGTACGCAACGTAATCCTTGAAAAAGGCATTCGTTTGGACGGGCGTAAAACAACTGAAATCAGACCCATTTGGTGTGAAACCGATTATTTGCCTTCTGTGCACGGATCATCTTTATTTACAAGAGGAGAAACGCAAGCATTGGCAACTGTAACCTTAGGAACTTCAAGAGAAGCCAATCAAATTGATTCGCCATCTGAACAAGGCGAAGAAAAATTCTACTTGCACTATAACTTCCCTCCATTCTCTACCGGAGAAGCCAAACCACTTCGTGGAACTTCTCGTCGTGAAGTAGGACACGGAAACTTGGCCCAACGTGCCTTGAAAAACATGGTGCCAGCCGATTGTCCTTATACTATCCGTATTGTATCAGAAGTATTGGAGTCAAACGGATCTTCCTCTATGGCAACGGTTTGTGCCGGAACCATGGCCTTGATGGATGCTGGAGTTCAAATGGTAAAACCGGTTTCGGGAATTGCCATGGGATTGATTACAGACGGACAAAATTTTGCCGTATTGTCAGATATCTTGGGTGACGAAGACCACTTGGGTGACATGGACTTTAAAGTTACTGGAACCAAAGACGGAATCACTGCTTGTCAGATGGATATTAAAATAGACGGATTGCGTTATGACATCATGGAGCAAGCGTTAAATCAAGCACGTGACGGACGTATGCATATTTTAGACAAATTAGTCGAAACGATTGCTACGCCGAGACCAGACGTGAAAAAACATGCACCAAAAATCTTGATGCGTACCATTCCAGGCAACTTCATTGGTGCCTTAATTGGACCTGGCGGAAAAGTAATCCAAGAATTACAAAAAGCAACCGGAACTACGATTGTAATCAACGAAGTAGACGAGCAAGGTGTAGTAGAAATTTTGGGTACCGATCCTGATGGAATTGCAGCGGTAATGGCCAAAATTGACTCGATTATTTTCAAACCAACTGTGGGCGAGGCCTATGAAGTGAAAGTAATTAAACTATTGGATTTTGGTGCTGTTGTAGAATATACTGCCGCTCCTGGAAACGAGGTTTTATTGCACGTATCCGAATTGGCTTGGGAACGCACTGAAAACGTAACTGACGTAGTCAATATGGGTGATGTGTTTATGGTGAAATACTTTGGATTGGATCCGAAAACGCGAAAAGAAAAAGTATCGCGCAAGGCTTTATTGCCAAGACCTCCAAGAGAAGAAAAGTAATTAGTAAAATTATAATTCAAAACCCCTCCTTAATTCGTTTGGAGGGGTTTTTTTGCTTTTAGTCGACTATTAACTCATATATTATTGCTCATTCAACAATTTTTCTATTTTTAACCAATCAATAAAAAAACCAACTCATGAAAAAATTACTTTTATTACTTTTTGCAGGACTTATTTTTACCGCTTGTTCTAGCGATAGCAATACACCAGCTGGCCCAACTTTATCTGACACGCCTACAGCCAAGATTCAATTTAACGACACCAATTTTGGTATTTACAAAGGCATAATTGTAGGCCCATCGGGTGTAATCACACTAAACATCAAAAATGACGGATTCTTAAACGCTACGGTTGTATTGGATGGCGAAAGCTATTTATTTACTAGTGAAGGCACTGTAACCGAGGGCCTAGATATTACTGATTTGGTATTTACCAACGGAGATAAATCCTTTGCCGTAAGTGTATCCGCTAACGGAACAAACATTACAGAAACCGCAATCAGTTTTCCAGGATATCCAAGTGCAGATATGTTGCTCACCAAAGAATATTCAGACGCACAAGTTACCTGCTACCAAGGGACGTACAGCGGAGATGCCACAGGCGTATTTAACTTTTTAGCTATAGGAGATAACGTATATGGTTTATCATTGGGCAGCGATGGATTGAATAATTTTTATATCCAAGGCAGCAGATCAGGAAATTCACTAACAGGCACCTATGACTTAGGTATATTTAGCGGAACCTATACCGGAAATAATGTAAGTGGAACATGGGATGACGATACCTCTGGCAGCTCTAATTCGGGTACATGGTCTAGCCAACGTAAGCTATAAATAATTCGGATTTAAAGTTAAAAAGGCCTTGGTGTGCAACATATCCAAGGCCTTTATGTTTGTTTTTAATGCTCCGATTTTAATTTATTTTGAAAAAAATGAAACTATTTTCACTTCTTGTGTAACTAAAAATTGTTTTGACGCGTATAAAGCCCGTAGACTTTAAAAAAAGCAATCCATTATGAGACAACTCAAGATTACCAAGCAAGTAACCAATCGTGAAACTGCATCGTTAGACAAGTACTTACAAGAAATTGGAAAAGTAGATTTAATTACCGCCGACGAAGAAGTAGAATTGGCACAAAAGATCAAAGCTGGTGATCAACGAGCCCTCGAAAAACTAACCAAAGCCAATTTGCGTTTTGTGGTTTCTGTAGCCAAACAATACCAAAACCAAGGGCTTACCCTCCCCGATTTAATTAACGAAGGAAATTTAGGATTAATCAAAGCCGCCCAACGTTTTGACGAAACCCGTGGATTTAAATTTATTTCCTATGCCGTTTGGTGGATTCGTCAATCGATTTTGCAAGCCTTGGCTGAGCAATCGCGAATCGTGCGTTTGCCATTGAACAAAATTGGATCAATCAATAAAATCAATAAAATGTATGCCTTATTGGAGCAATCCAACGAGCGTCCGCCTTCGGCCGAAGAAATCGCCAAAGAATTAGACATGACGGTAAATGACGTAAAAGAGAGTATGAAAAACTCTGGGCGTCACTTGTCAATGGATGCGCCTTTGGTAGAAGGAGAAGATTCTAACCTATACGACGTATTGCGTTCGGGCGAATCACCCAATCCAGACCGCGAGTTGATTCACGAATCCTTGCGTACCGAAATTGAGCGTTCGTTAGAAACCCTTACCCCAAGAGAAGCCGACGTAGTGCGTTTGTATTTTGGATTGGGTGATCAACACCCGATGACTTTAGAAGAAATTGGCGAAACCTTTGATTTAACCCGCGAGCGCGTGCGTCAGATTAAGGAAAAAGCCATCCGCAGATTGAAACACACTTCTAGAAGTAAAATCTTAAAAACCTATTTGGGATAAATAAACAGCCCTTGTAAACGAACAAAAGTTGACAAGGGTTTTTCAATTATACTAACACACCACCTCATGAGACAAGTTCTCCTTGCCCCCTCGGTATTGGCTGCCGATTTTGCCAACTTGCAACGCGACATTGAACTCATCAATGCCAGTCAAGCCGATTGGTTTCACATAGACATCATGGACGGCGTTTTTGTGCCTAATATTTCCTTTGGCATGCCTGTACTCGAAGCCATAACCAAACACGCGACCAAAACCATCGATGTGCACCTGATGATTGTAGATCCTGATCGCTACATCAAAACATTCAAACAATTGGGAGCCAATATCTTGACTGTACATTACGAAGCCTGCACCCATTTGCACCGCACGCTCCAAGCCATTAAAGCCGAAGGCATGCAAGCTGGAGTAGCGCTCAACCCCCACACACCCGTACATTTGCTAGAAGACGTGATTCAAGACATTGATATGGTGTGCCTTATGAGTGTAAATCCTGGATTTGGCGGACAATCGTTTATAGAAAATACCTACGCTAAAATTGCTCAACTAAAATCGCTTATCACCAAAAAAGGAGCCACGACCCTAATCGAAATTGATGGGGGCGTTACCGATAAAAATGCTGTTGGATTAGCTGATGCAGGTGCTGATGTATTAGTGGCGGGGGGGTTTGTTTTTTTT
>VEQT01000076.1 GCA_018883065.1 Flavobacterium sp. | reverse complement strand
CAACTTATCAATCTGCGCTGGCAGCGCTGTGCCGAACTTACCTGCAACTTCTAACAATGGAATTCAAGGAACTTGGTCGCCTTCTGTTGTTGACAATACCGCAAACGGAACCTATATTTTTACTCCAAATTCATCGGGTTCGTCTGGCCCCAATTTAATTGTAAATGGTGATTTTTCTCAAGGAAATTCAAGCTTTAGTACTGATTATCAATTCATCACAAATGCAGGACAGAGTGGAGTTCAGCGAGCATATGGAATTGTAACTTCTGCCAATTCTTGGTTTCAATTTTTTCAGCCTTGTGTAAGCAATGCACCTTCTGGAGGAAATATGATGGTTGTTGATGGTTCTACATCAAACGCAGGGAATGATAAAGTTTGGGGACAAACAGTACCTGTACTCCCAAATAAAACCTATACTTTTAGTTATTGGTTGCAAACTATAGCTACTCCAAATCAAGCATTAATTGAAATTAAAATCAATGGCACTACCCTTGGTACTGCATTAGCGCCAAATACCAATTGTCAAACAACACAATATACTTACCAATGGAATTCAGGTTCAAATACGACAGCTCAAATTGAGATTTTTGATAGGATTTTTGCAGCAAATGGAAATGATTTTTCGTTAGATGATATTTCGTTAGTTGATAATAGTCCACAATGTACTACAGCAACAACTCTTACCGTAACAATAACTCCACAAACAATTCCAACCTTTAGTTTTGGCACTACTTTGAGTATTTGTTCTGGTGGAATTGTTCCTGCTTTACCAACTTCTTCAAGCAATTCCATTACTGGAACATGGTCACCAGCTATTGTTGATAATGCCAATAATGGAACATACACTTTCACACCAAATACAGGACAATGTGCTAACATTAACACATTTACAGTTACTATAACTCCACAAATTACACCCACATTTAGTTTTGGAAATAATCTCACTATTTGCGCCGGTGCTACAGCACCCAGTTTGCCAGCTACTTCAACCAACGGAATTCAAGGAACTTGGAATCCTGCTGTAGTTGACAATACCTCAAACGGAACCTACACCTTTTCTCCTGATGCCAACCAATGTGCGACTGCTTTTACTTATTCGGTAAGCGTTACGCCCGAGGTTATTCCAACATTTAATTTTGGCACTAGTTTAACTGTCTGTGAAGGAGTTTCTCCGCAAGTACTCTTGCCTTCATTATCAAACAATTCTATTTCTGGAACTTGGGATCCATCTACAATTGACGCTTCAATACTTGGACAAACAATTTATACATTCACACCCGATAATGGTCAATGTGCGGACAATAGTACTTTTACAGTTACAGTTAATCCTATTCCCCAATTCACAATTAATGGCGGTTGTGATGGGAATGATTATGTTTTGGAAATTGTTGAAGAAAATCAAAACATCAATACTGTTGATTGGTATTATAACAACATTTTGATTGGTCAAGGTAATTCAATCGTTATATCCGGAGAAGGCCTGTATACGGCTATAGCAACTAACGCTTTAAATTGTGATAACAGCGCTCAATTTGATGTTACAAATGATTTTTGTACCATTCCAAAAGGGGTATCTGCAAATAACGATGGAGACAATGACAATTTTGATTTAACAAATTTAAATGTTGAACGACTTCAAATATTTAATCGCTGGGGAATGGTCGTGTACGAACAAAAAAATTATACCAACCAATGGGATGGAAGGTCATCCGATGGAACAGAATTGCCAGATGGAACCTATTTTTATTCCATTGAGCAACGTTCAGGAAAAATACATACAGGCTGGGTTTACTTGATACGTGAGTATTAAATTGCTTTTTTTGGTTTATGATGTATACTTTTTTGGAAATAATTTAATACTCATTTTTTTTAGGTTTATTATAATATATTTGTTTTGTCATGACATTTAAACAATTTTATTTAATAAGCTTATTTGGAATCACCTGCCTTGCGGGAACATATCTATTGCTTTTATGGCTATCGCATTCCAAAAAAAGTAAGCTAAACCATTTATATAAAGAGGTAAATCAAGGATTGATTTTTATTGTATTTGCAGTATTTTCTTGGTCCATTGTATCCGTTTATAAAGTATTTGATCTTCAAGAATTCAGCCCGTCTTACTTGATAAATGATCGTATTCTATCATCATTGAATAATCTTTTCTTTTTTCTGAGCTTGGCGTATATACCCGTTCAAAAGAAAAATTTTTTCACTTCATTTTTTATAAAAAAAGACAAATGGCTTTTAAATGTATTTTTAATATTTTCAGTTGTCATTACTTTTTTTACAATTACGGATAAAATAGGTAGTCATTTTAATCTACTTGCGCGCGTAATCATTATCAGTCTAGATTCTATTTTTTCAATAAGCTGCTTATTTGCTATTGGGTATGTACTATACATCTCATTTTCAGAACTAGGATTTAATAAACCAATACTGACTTACCTAAAAATAATTATTGGCTTACTTGCAGCTACCCAAATAATACTTCCCTTATCAAAAATGATTCCGGGATTATTAAATGATTTTTATCCCGTATTGCTAGCTTGGTTTATCATTTTCATTTCACAATTTATCTTGCTGCTCGTTTGCTATTATTCGGTTCTGTATTATTCATATGCTAATAATCTTAAAGCAGATACAACCACATTAAAAACGCCCAACATAAATGCCCATGAAATTAATGAGTTATTGGGAATTGAAATAGGTTATGAGAAGTCGTCGAAGCAATTTTACTTGTCACTTTCATTTAAAGATCAATTCAATAAGCAACAAAAAGAGATTAACGAAAATCCAAAACTGCTTCAGCCACTTATCTATTGGGTGCTTTTTTCAGTTGCCAAAAAAAACAATGCCATGCTCTATCACCAAGATTTAGCAATTGCAAAATTTAGAATGGTGGATTACTGGAACAAGGACAGTAACTACAAGTTATCACAAGAATTACTGTTTTTTAACGAAAGTGGCAATTTTGAGTTTAAAATTAATGGACACGATATAAACTTCAATGATTTTGAATTTCTAAAATCTAAATCGCCCATTAAGGATGCCTTCAAAAAGCATTTTATTTGTTTCATCTCAAATGAAATAAAAAATACAGCCCAATTGAACAATAAAAAAAATGCAGACAAATACACTGCCGATCATTTTGACGATTTTTATTTCAACCTTTAACTCTTACTTTTATTTTATAAATTAAATCAAGATTTAATTTTATATAATTCATTTTCAATATTTTATAAATTTCATTTCATTACAAAAATGAATTGAAATATTTAAATTACCTCTAAAAATGTGTTTTGATTTTAAAAAAAATAAATTTGATTTATTAAATATTTTCAAATTCGATATCCAATGCTATTTTTGAGCTTAAGAAAAAAATATTATTTCTTTTTTTTTATTTATTTACTTACAATTCCCCTAAGTGCGCAAGTTGTATTAAATGAAATTTATATCAGACCTGATGGTTCAACCGGATCTCCTCCAAACGGTCTGGCTTTTGCCAATTCTAAAGAATACATTGAATTGTATAACAAGAGCTGTGCTCCAATTGATATTTCGGGCTATTTTATTGCGATGAAAACCAACTTTGGACCACAAGGTGGTGTGATAAGAATTCCTTCTGGAATTAGTATCGCTCCAGGTGACCACTTTGTAATTGGTAGCGCAGCGCCCGCAGGACCTTTAATTGGTAATACAGATTTGGGTTTGGGAACAGCAACTGCTAATAACTATTGTATAATTGGTTCAGGCTTTCGAATTGTTAATTTAGATGGTTGGGTAGCGCTATATACTCCTGCTGGAACACCAGTTGATCTTGTTTACTGGTCGGCAGCGGCAGGAAATATTACCTCAGGAGGATTTGATAGTGATTTCAATCCTACTATGCCTTTATGCAACCCAACAAGCGGTTCACCAACAACGCCTTTACTTAACGCTAGGCAAATTTTTAATACATACAATGCTACAAATCCCAGTTTGATTAATCACATTCCTATACAAAATCCGGTTATTGCCTACCGAACTACTGACGGTGCCAATACCTGGGTTTTTACAGCTAACTACACCAATGATGCCGCATTAGGCGCTACAATCAATAAAGCCATTGCAAATGGAAACTGCAATGGAGGACCCGGAAGTTGTGTTACCCCAACATTGCCAGCACCACCAACTGTAACAACGCCTGTTAATTATTGCCAAAATGCAACTGCTACTGCTCTAACCGCAACTGCTTTACCTGGAGCTATTCTTAACTGGTATGGAACAAATCCAACTGGCGGTACTGCAAGTTCAACTGCACCAACGCCTTCAACGACTTCTTTGGGAACTACAACCTATTATGTTAGCCAAACTGTTGGGGGTTGCGAGAGTCTTAGATCTGCTATTGTAGTTACAGTAAATACTTCATTAATACCTGCTCTTAGTTGTGGGACAAGTACATTGAACTCGGTGGTGTTTAATTGGGCTATGGTTGCAGGTGCCACAGGATATAATTTAAGTTATCAAATAAATGGCAATCCAATTGTTAATGTTGGACCTATTTCAAATGTAAACACATACCCATTCAATAGTTTGCCCGTAAATTCAAGTGTAACAATTACGTTGACACCTACAGGACCTGCTGGCTTATGTTTTTCATCAGCATCATTAACTTGCACTACTTTAACTCTCTCTGATTGTGGTACTTGTGCTTTTCCATCATGTCCTATTGTAGGAGTTGCAAATTATGCTGTACGCAATTTTGGTGCTACAACGTGTAATACTTGGCTACCATCATTGACCAATACTACTATAAATAGCTATTATTTGGTTCAATCAGATGCCAATGGATTTGTTGGTCTAGTTCAACAAACTGGAGGTTCACCTGCTTTATGTATAACTCGAACTGCCGTTTTAAGGCCGATAACCTCTTCTTGTAATATAGCATCAAATATTAATCCATCTGTTTTAAATGCTAATGGTGTAGCTTCAGGATTTAACCCAGAATGGTATGGTTTAACACCAAACACGTCTTATTTAATTCAAGTGACAATCGGATTAAGTGCAGGTTGCACCTTAGATAGTTTGTGTTCAAATTTTTATGGTTGTTCTATTCCTGCTTCACCTACAGCTAGTGTATCGACCCAACCAACTTGTACAACGCCTACCGGAACAATTGTGGTTAGCGCACCAACCGGAGCCAACTTAGAATACAGCATCAACGGAACTGCGTATCAAACCAGTGCCACCTTCTCAGGACTTGCGCCAGCGAACT
>VEQT01000042.1 GCA_018883065.1 Flavobacterium sp. | reverse complement strand
GGTATAAGCTGTTCAATGTTTCTAATTGCGTAGCCGCTTTCGTCATTTCTTCAGCATATTTTTTAGTTGAAGCTACAGAATCCACAGTTGGAGAAATTGCTTTAGCAGCTCCTTCAAAGTTTTTGATACTGTTTCCTAAGCTAGCCATCAATTCACCATCAATTTTAGCTTCTTTTAATAAGTTATCCAATTTTTGAGATAACATACCTTGTGCTTCAGCTGGGTTTTCTTTTTTCTCACGAGCTTTAGCTTGACCACCTGCTAATTCAGGATAAACTAAAGACCAGTCTAATTCTTTTTCAGGAGCATCAAAAGCTGAAAGACCGAAGATCAACGCTTCTGTACTTAATCCTACGATAAGCATCAAACTCGCACCTGGCCAGTGCATCAATTTGAATAACGCTCCAACGATTACAACAGCTGCACCCATACCATAGGTGAAATTCATAACTCTAGGTGGTAATAGTCCCATAATAATAATAATTTAGTTAGTTAAGTTTAATATAATTAAGTTAGTTAATATACAATTTTGATTAGCGTCTTCCTTTACCTGCGTTACCGGTTACTTGCGTACCCATGTAATCTTGAACAGTACGGAATCCGATGTAACTTCTAGCTGTATCTTGGTATTCGAAATCACGTGTACCTACTTGTAGGAAATAAGCAACATCTTTCCAGGAACCTCCACGAACTACCTTACGCTTGTTTGAAGTATCCGGCACGTTAGGGTTCATCGTAGAAACGTATTCGTAAGCAGCCGCGTCATACGACGAATCTGTCCATTCTGCTACGTTTCCTGACATATTATACAAGTTGTAACCGTTTGGTTGGAATGATTTAGCTTCAACTGTGTAAAGTGCTTGGTCAGCAGCGTAATCTCCACGGTTAGGTTTAAAGTTAGCCATAAAACAACCTCTGTCATTTTTAGCATAAGGACCTCCCCAAGGATAAGTCGCTGATTCTAGACCACCGCGAGCAGCATATTCCCATTCTGCTTCGGTTGGTAAACGGAAAGAGTTTACTAAATCTCTACCTTTTTTCTTTGACTTGATATACACATTCTTATTTAATGTTCTCCAAGCACAAAATGCTTTGGCTTGCTTCCAGTTCACACCCACTACAGGATAATCCCCATACGCTTGGTGCCAGAAGTAATCGTTATGCATTGGCTCATTATAAGAGTAAGCAAAGTCTTTAATCCAAACTGTAGTATCAGGGTAAATTGGACGAGTTTCTGTTCGAATAAAATCCTTGCGTTTGCCTGATTTAGCTTTGGCAGCCGCTTGAATATCCAACCAAGAGTATCTAAATTTTAATTTACTTGCATCTATTGTTCTCAACCCGTTGAATGCCTCAGCCATTGGAATATACATTGAATCCATAACTTCCGTGTAGTACTCATCAGGGTACTTAGATGTATCTTTAATTAATTTTACTTTTCTATTTAATTTTCTTCCAGCGTAAGGATCTTCTTCAGTACCTACACTGTAATAATTTTCATTCATGTACTTGTCATAAGCCGTCATTTTCGCAGGATCTGTATCGTTAAACTTAAAATCATTGATACTTCCTCCTTTTGACCCCTTAGCAGGCTTAGCTCCACCACCAGCCGCTCCACCGGCCGCAGGCGCTCCACCACCTAATTCGTCAGCAAGAATAGCTAAACGTACACGAATTGTAGAGTCTTTTACCCATTCTACAAACTCACGGTATTCACTATTTGTAATTTCTGTTTCGTCCATATAAAATGAACGAACAGTTACCGTTTTGGTTGGAGCATCTTGTATGTTGGCTAAATCGTCATCAGATTTACCCATAATGAAGGCACCGCCTGGAATCAAGGACATACCTAGAGGCTTCTCTGGAAACCATTTTTTTCCTTTAACTCCTACTAATTCTCCTTTATCACTCGATCCTCCGCAGCTTACTAAAAGCGCTGATAATACTGTAAATGCAATGAATTTCTTCATATAAATTTGGGTTATGTGTGTATTCAATTTTTGAGGCCGTAAACCTATTTATTATTTTTTTAAAAAACAATTTAATTGTATTAAAAATCACAATCGAAAACAAAAATAGAAACTTGGGTTTAATAGTGCTAGAAAATTCATCGCTAAAAACCCTAATTAATCGACAAAAAGCTTATTACACTACAAATTGTAAGTATTCATTTACAATAAAAGTGCATTACAACGTGAACTACTTGTGCTGTGTTAGATCAAATTCTTGCGTTGCGCTTTCCACCAACGTTCAGGAATTTCATTGGCACACGCAGCCAAATACTCTTCGTGCGAACATGGTAGTAACGTGCTTTTTTGAAGTTTAGTGTGCGAAGTATTGATGTAAGGTATTTCAATCCACCAACGATCCGTTTTGTTGCTCTTATAAAAAACCAGTTCTTCTCCGTCCAAAGGAACAGTATACTTAATATACTGGTCTTTACTGCCAAAAGGATATTCATGTGAACGTTGTTCAACACCTTCAATAAAATACCACAACAATTGTGCAATCAAGACAGCCTCTTGCTGTGAAGCAGAAGAATTAAATATTCCAAACGCACTTACCTTATCGCTTATTCCTGCATAACGAGCCAAAGCGCATATCTCTTTACCTGTAAATCCATTGGGTGAAAACACGGAGAAATTACCCGAATCGGATGATTTCACAGCATGCATATCTATACTCACGCAATCCGCATCCCTTAAAACAGGTTCAGCCAAAGCGATACTATTTGATATATCACCTAGTCTATACGCGTCAAAAAACAGCTTTTCTATCAAATCAATTTCTTCCTGAGAATTCGCATAGGTTTGATACCCTATATTGCTATAATTAAAGAGATTGTTTGGCTCATCAATAATGATTTTCGTTAAGTAGGATGTGGCAGAGAGTAAATCTTTCTCCTTTCCGAAATCAAACTTACTATCAATAGATACCAAATTGACCATTTGTTCCAATCCATCATAGGCTCTATACATTGGGTAAGTTAAATCCTGTGTCCCGCCAATTATTAGTGGAATACAATTGTTTTTGAGCAATGATTTCACCAATTGCTGTAATGCAAAGTAGGTGTCTTCAATCGTTTCACCTGCAACCAAATCGCCAAGATCAGCTATACTTATATTCCAATTACCAGGAAATAGACTGTAAATTTCTTTTCGAACAGCATCTAGGTTTTCAGCCGTTTGCTGAAAGCCACCACGCGATTCTATTACACCAATTAATGTGATTTTTACTTTTTCCAACACCGGAAAATCGTAGGGTGTGTGTAAACTAATTTTAGAACCGAAATGTTGAGAACTGAGGGATTCAACATAATCAAGTACCTCATTTGAAACCGGAGTTAAAAAAGTATAATCCACTTTATTTCTTTTTTGTTGCGGTTTTTTTAACTGCTGTTTTTTTAACTGCTGTTTTCTTAACAGGCAGTTTTTTCGAAATCATTTCTTCAACTTGCTCCAAGGTTAGTGCGGCCGCATCAATATCTTTACTGATTTCAATTTTAATTTTACCCTTCGTTATAATAGATCTACCCCAACGGGCTTTTTCAACCACAATCCCTTGTTCTTTCCAGTTGTGAATTACTTTATCCACCTCTTTCTGTAATTTCTCCTCGATGAGCTGGGTAATATCTGCTTGTGACAATTGATCAAAATTGTATTTTTTATTCACATTGATAAACATACCGTTCCATTTGATAAACGGACCAAATCGGCCTACCCCCTTTTGAACGGGTTCATTTTGGTACATGCCAATTGGAGCATCGGCTTTGGCTTTCTCGTCAATAAGTTCTTGCGCTCTGGTCAAGCTAACATTCATAGGATCTTCTCCACGAGGTAAAGAAATAAATTGAGAACCAAATTTAACGTAAGGCCCAAAACGCCCATTATTTACTTCGATCAATTCCCCTTTATATTCTCCTAAACTTTTGGGCAATAAAAACAGTTGCAATGCTTCAACCAAACTTATGGTTCCTATGTTTTGTTCATTCATCAAACTGGCAAATTTCTTGTCCTCGTCTTCTGCATCACCAATTTGAGCCATTGGACCAAATTTACCCAAACGCACACTCACTGGCTTCCCAGAAACTGGATCAACACCCAATATACGCTCCCCGCTTTCGCGCTCAGCATTTGCTTCAACATCTTTCACGTTGGGATGAAATTGATTGTAAAACTCCTGCATCATTTTAGACCAATTTACATTACCCTCAGCGATTTCATCAAAATCCTGTTCTACTTTGGCCGTAAAATGATAATCTAAAATGCTACCGAAATTTTTCACCAAGAAATCTGTAACTATAGTTCCTATATCGGTAGGCACTAATTTGCCTTTGTCTGATCCTGTATTTTCTTTAAGCAATTGCTCCTGAATAGCATTGGCTTGCAAAGTCAATTGAGTATACTTGCGCTCTTGCCCTTCTAAATTGCCTTTTTCTACATAATTTCTAGCTATAATAGTAGATATAGTTGGTGCATATGTAGAGGGACGTCCAATTCCTAATTCCTCTAATTTTTTTACCAAAGAAGCTTCTGTATACCGGGCTGCTGGTCTAGAATAACGCTCGGTTGCAGTAATGTAATTTTGCGTAAGGGATTCATTTACCTTGAGCGCCGGCAACATACCTTCTTGTTCTTCATCATCGTCGTCTGTTCCTTCAAGGTAAACCTTAAGAAAACCATCAAACAATAAAACTTCCCCCGATGCACTAAACAATTCGTTGTGCGTTGATGCTGAAATTTTCACTTGGGTGCGTTCCAATTCGGCTTCACTCATTTGTGAGGCCAAAGTGCGTTTCCAAATCAAATCATACAAGCGCGCTTGATCGCGATCCACATTTACCGTATGACGTGACATGTCGGTGGGGCGAATGGCCTCGTGGGCTTCTTGTGCTCCTTTACTTTTATTGGCAAAACTTCTAGGCTTGCTATATTGCTCGCCATATGATTTTATGATTTCAGCTTGAGCTGCAGCAGATGCTTCTTTCGAAAGATTCACACTGTCTGTTCTCATATAGGTAATCAATCCTGCCTCATACAAGCGCTGGGCCAATTGCATAGTGATACCTACAGGCAAATACAATTTACGCGCCGCTTCTTGTTGCAAAGTGGAAGTAGTAAACGGAGCTGCAGGTGATTTTTTTGCCGGCTTGGTTTCTAAATCGCTTACTTGATAGTTTGCATCGATATTTTTTTGTAAAAAGTCGGTGGCTTCTGCTTTTGTATTGAAATTTTTGGCCAATTTGGCTTTTACTGTTTTCCCGTTTGCTGTACTGAATTCAGCCACAATACTATAAGAGGCAACTGGATTGAATTCTTGGATTTCGCGTTCACGTTCTACAATAAGACGCACTGAAACCGATTGAACACGACCTGCCGACAAGCCGCCCTTAACTTTACGCCACAACACCGGAGATAATTCGTAACCCACCAAACGGTCCAAGACGCGTCGGGCTTGTTGGGCATTAACCAAATTGTAATCAATTTCACGGGGATTGTCAATGGCTTTTAAAATGGCTGTTTTGGTAATCTCGTGAAAAACGATGCGTTTGGTTTTGGCTTTGTCTAATTTTAATTCTTCGGCCAAGTGCCACGAAATGGCTTCTCCCTCTCGGTCCTCATCGGAAGCCAACCAAACCATTTCGGCTTTTTTGGCTAAGGTTTTGAGTTTGCTTACCAAGGCTTTCTTGTCGGCCGAAACTTCATATTTAGGTTTAAATCCATTGAGAACATCTACCCCAATTTCTTTGGATGGCAAATCGGCAATATGGCCATAGCTAGACTCCACTTGGAAGTCGCTACCTAGAAATTTCTCGATTGTTTTTGCCTTAGCAGGCGACTCCACTATCACTAAATTCTTTGCCATCTTTGGATTTGTTTGAGCCGCAAAAGTAGTAGTTTTTTTCAAACAGCAATTCCAAGCTCCAAAAATTGACCCAGCTACACCTATTATATAATGTACAATAGAAAATTCATTTTTCAGGCTTGCCTTAAAATTGAAAAACTGACAACTTGTCAGAATTAAGTGAATTGCATTATATTTGCCTTTAGTTTTATGCACGTACAATAGCAAATGGAAAAGACAATAGACGAACAAATTCAAGGAACAAAATTTCAGTTTCCGTCCAAAGAATCAAATACAAAAAAAGTATACATCGAAAGTTACGGCTGCGCGATGAACTTCTCCGACAGTGAAATTGTGGCCTCAATATTATCCAACAACGGCTACAATACTACCGAAAGCATGGATGAAGCCGATTTGGTTTTGGTGAACACCTGCTCCATTCGCGACAAAGCTGAGCAAACTGTGCGAAAACGCTTGGAAAAATACAACGCCGTAAAACGCACCGTCAACCCTAGAATGAAAGTGGGCGTACTAGGCTGCATGGCCGAGCGATTAAAAAATCAATTTTTGGAAGAAGAAAAAATAGTTGACCTAGTTGTGGGCCCCGACGCCTACAAAGATTTACCCAATTTATTGCAAGAAGTTGAAGATGGCAGAGATGCTATTAACGTGGTGCTTTCAAAAGAAGAAACCTATGGAGACATTTCGCCGGTGCGATTACACACCAATGGTGTTTCGGCCTTTGTGTCGATTACCCGAGGCTGCGACAACATGTGTACCTTTTGCGTTGTACCATTTACACGAGGACGCGAACGCAGTAGAGAACCGCAAAGTATCTTGGCCGAGATCAAGCAACTATGGGATACGGGTTACAAAGAAATCACCTTATTAGGACAAAACGTAGACAGTTATTTGTGGTATGGCGGCGGATTGAAAAAAGATTTTGAAAAAGCCAGCGACATGCAAAAAGCAACGGCAGTTACTTTTGATCAATTGCTCGAATTGGTAGCGACTACTTTTCCGAAGATGCGCATTCGATTCTCGACCTCCAATCCGCAAGACATGCACGAGCCGGTTTTGCACGTTATTGCAAAATATGCTAACGTGTGCAAACACATTCACCTGCCAGTTCAATCGGGCAGCGACCGCATCTTAAAAGAGATGAATCGTTTGCACACACGTGAGGAATACTTGGCCTTGATTGCCAAAATTTACCAAATTATTCCCGACTGCAGCATCACCCAAGACCTGATAGCCGGTTTCCCAACCGAAACCGAAGCCGATCACCAAGACACCTTGGCTCTAATGGAAGAAGTGAAATACAGTTTTGGCTACATGTATGCCTATTCGGAACGACCTGGCACCTTGGCAGGACGAAAAATGGAAGATGACGTGCCCGAAGAAACGAAATTAAGACGCTTGCAAGAAATTGTCGATTTGCAACGCACACATAGCGCCTATAGAACTCAAGATTTTGTAGGTAAAACAGTAGAAGTATTGATCGAGAAAGAATCCAAAAAATCAACTGCCGATTGGGCCGGACGAAGCTCACAAAATTTGGTGGTTGTTTTCCCAAAAGAATCATACCGAGTTGGCGAGTTTGTAAACGTGCAAATCACCCACTGCACCAGCGGAACCCTCATAGGGAAAGCAGTTGATTATTCCTCAATGAATTAAACAAACCGATTATGGAAAGTGTTCAAGCCATCAAGCAACGATTTGAAATTATTGGAAACGATCCCAAACTCAACCGCGCAATTGAAAAAGCGATTCAAGTGGCACCCACCGACATCAGCGTTTTGGTAGCCGGTGAAAGTGGTGTGGGAAAAGAGAATATTCCAAAGATTATTCATTCGCTCTCGCACCGAAAGCACGGCAAATACATTGCGGTAAACTGCGGCGCCATTCCTGAAGGCACGATTGACAGTGAATTGTTTGGTCACGAAAAAGGATCGTTTACCGGCGCTACAAATACGCGAGAAGGCTATTTTGAAGTAGCCAGCGGTGGAACCATTTTTTTGGATGAAGTGGGCGAATTGCCGCTCACTACCCAAGTGCGTTTGTTGCGTGTATTGGAAAATGGCGAATTTATAAAAGTAGGTTCGTCACAGGTGCAGAAAACCAATGTGCGCATTGTGGCGGCCACCAATGTGAATTTGCTCGACGCCATATCTAAAGGGAAATTTAGAGAAGATTTGTACTACCGATTGAGTACCGTCGAGATTTTATTGCCCCCCTTGCGCGAACGCAAAGACGACATTCATTTGTTGTTCCGAAAATTTGCCGCCGATTTTGCGCACAAATACAAAATGCCTCCTTTGAAACTTGATGAGCAAGCCGTGGCTGTCTTACAAAAATTTCGTTGGGCGGGAAACATTCGTCAGCTGCGCAATGTGGCCGAACAATTGTCAGTTTTAGAAACCCAGCGAGACATTAGTGGATCAACGTTGCTCTCGTATTTGCCGCAAGAGGGAACTAATTTGCCTTCGGTAATTAGCGGGAAAAAATCAGATAGCGATTTCAGCACTGAGCGCGACATCTTATACAAAGTGCTTTTTGACATGAAAAGCGACTTGAATGATTTGAAAAAACTCACCTTAGAATTGATGAAAAACGGGGTGTCAAAAACCCAAGACATCAATCCCAATTTGATTCAAAAAATATACGGCAATCAATCGTTAGAAAGCGAAATTAGTTTTGAGGAATCGCCCAGAACCGAGGTAATTGCTAAGCCATCGGCCCCAACTCACTTTGATGAAGTAGATGACAATTATTTGCTTGCCGAAACCATTGAAGAGGTAGAAGTATTAAAATTGGAGCAAAAAGAAATTGAACTCATTAAAAAGTCATTAGAAAAAAACAAAGGCAAACGCAAGGCTGCCGCCGATGAGTTGGGCATTTCTGAGCGCACTTTATACCGCAAAATCAAGCAATTTGATTTGTAAAACGCGAATTAAAAATAGGAAAACAACTTAGCTGAAAAAGAATATCTTTGGATTTTTATTCACACAAATGAAATTAACCTACACGTACATAGGATTGTTTTTACTACTCATGATCAGCAACAGTTGTTCGGTATACAATTTTACAGGGACCGGAAAAATTGACGCCAGTACCTTTCAAGTGAATTACTTTCAAAATAACGCGGCCTTGATTGAGCCCGGCATCGAACGCACCTTTACCCAGCGTTTGCAAAACTTGATTCAAAATCAAACGAGTTTAAACCTCACCGGCTCTAATGGGGACTTGGTTTATGAAGGTGAAATCGTTGATTACCGCATAAGCCCCACTACAGCTACCGCTGACCAACGGGCCGCACAAAACCGCTTAACAATTGCTGTTAATGTGCGCTTTACCAATAAAAACAAAGAAAGCGACAATTTCGAAAAAAGGTTTTCGTTTTTTTACGATTACGCTGGATCCGATCAGTTGGTTGGTGCTCAATTGAGTGCAGGTCTAGACGAAATTTTTGAACGAATTACACAAGACATATTCAACGAGTCGTTGGCCAAATGGTAACCTAAATACTTTTATTTTGAACGCAACTGAATTTACATATTTACTCCATAAGCCACATGCTATTCAAGACAAGCATACGGATGCATTGGAGCAAATTGTGCAGGAGTTTCCGTATTTTCAGTCTGCAAGAGCCCTTTATTTAAAAGGTCTTTACAACCAAAGTAGTTTTAAATACAATCAGCAACTCAAAAATACGGCAGCCTGCACTACAGACCGTGCTGTGCTATTTGACTTTATTACATCAAATACATTTACCGGTTTACAGCGTGAACTACACGACCAAAAGATCAAAGAATTGTTGGCTATAGAAGTTACAGACTGCGAGGAGATAATACCAAGCTTAGAAATTCGAGAAAATACACTCGAAAGTTCAATACTCAGTTCTATTTCAAAGGCAATTCCTTCAGAAAACCAAGAAAAATTGGAACCGATTGGAGCTCCATTAGTCTTTTCTTCGAGTGAAAAATATTCGTTTCAAGAATGGTTACAGCTTGCCAAAATTCAACCCATCACGCGAGAACAACAGCCAAATAAAGAATCTGCATTGAATGATAAATTGGAACTCATTGACAAATTTATTGAGTTAAATCCAAAAATTCCTCCAGTAAGTGCGCAGATTGAACCAAAACCTTTGCCTGAAAAACCAGAAGACTCCTCTTTTTTAATGACTGAAACTTTAGCCAAGGTCTATTTGGAACAAAAAAAGTATCAAAAAGCGATTCAAGCTTATGAAATATTAATTTTGAAATATCCAGAAAAAAGTAGTTTCTTTGCAGACCGAATTTTACAAATAAAAGAATTACAATAAAACACGCGTGAATCATGAATACATTTTCAATTTTTTTAGTGCTTATAACCATTGTTTGCTTCCTATTAATTATCGTAATTATGGTACAAAACCCTAAAGGAGGCGGTTTATCTTCTTCATTGGGTGGATCTCAAATGATGGGTGGTGTGCAAAAAACTACCGATTTTTTAGATAAAAGCACGTGGACCTTGGCTACAATTTTAATTTTGTTAATCCTATTATCAGGTATGAGCTTTACGGGAGTTTTAAGTGATTCTGATTCTAAAATAATTGAAAAAATTGATGCGGACGCACCCAAACCAGTTGCACCCAAAACAGCAGCTCCTGCAACTCCTGCTCCTGCAGCCCCAGCACAGAACTAATACTATATTCCTCTTACAAATGCCAGCCTGACAATGCTGGCATTTTTTTTAAGCAAAATTGTCAGTTTTTACTCCATGGCACAATTTGTGTCCAGATGGAGGATATAATTTATTAATAACCTAAATATTTTTTTTATGGCATTACAAATTAAACCCCTTTCAGATCGAGTTCTAATAGAACCCGTTGCAGCTGAAACACAAACTGCATCTGGAATTTTTATACCAGATACAGCAAAAGAAAAACCGCAAAAAGGAACGGTAGTAGCCGTTGGAAATGGTAAAAAAGACTACAGCATGACCGTAAAAGTAGGCGATACCGTTTTATATGGAAAATACGCTGGGACCGAGTTAAAACTCGAAGGCACAGATTATTTAATCATGCGCGAAGACGACATTTTAGCAATCATTTAATTTTAATTTTAGTTAAAAACAAAGACTATGGCAAAAGACATAAAATTTGACATTGAAGCACGCGACGGTTTAAAACGCGGTGTAGACGCATTGGCCAATGCCGTAAAAGTAACCTTAGGACCTAAAGGTCGTAACGTAATTATTGGTAAATCATTTGGTGGACCTACAGTGACCAAAGATGGTGTTACGGTAGCCAAAGAAATTGAATTGACCGATGCCCTAGAAAACATGGGGGCACAAATGGTAAAAGAAGTTGCCTCAAAAACCAACGACTTGGCCGGTGACGGAACCACTACTGCCACAGTATTAGCTCAAGCTATCGTAAAAGAAGGTCTTAAAAACGTTGCCGCTGGAGCCAACCCAATGGATTTGAAGCGAGGAATTGACAAAGCTGTAGATTGCATCGTAGGTGACTTGGCAAAACAAGCTAAAGTAGTAGGAAGTGACTCAGAGAAAATCAAGCAAATTGCTTCGATTTCAGCCAACAACGACGACGTGATTGGTGAATTGATTGCAACTGCCTTTGCTAAAGTGGGTAAAGAAGGTGTAATTACGGTTGAAGAAGCCAAAGGAACAGACACCTATGTTGATGTTGTAGAAGGCATGCAATTTGACCGCGGTTATTTGTCACCTTACTTCGTGACCAATCCTGAGAAAATGGAAGCCGAATTGGAAAACCCATACATCTTGTTGTATGACAAAAAAGTATCTTCTTTAAAAGAATTACTGCCTGTATTGGAGCCAGTAGCTCAATCAGGAAAACCGCTATTGATTATTGCTGAGGATGTTGATGGCGAAGCGCTTTCTACCTTGGTGGTAAATAAATTGCGTGGCGCCTTGAAAATCGCCGCAGTAAAAGCACCTGGATTTGGCGACCGCAGAAAAGCGATGTTGGAAGACATTGCCATTTTAACTGGTGGAACCGTAATATCTGAAGAGCGCGGTTACACCTTAGAGAATACAACAATTGATATGTTGGGTTCAGCCAAGCGCGTAAGCATTGATAAAGACAACACCACTATTGTGAGTGGATCGGGCGATGCCGATATGATCAAAAATCGCGTGAACCAAATTAAAGGCCAAATGGAAGTTACCACTTCTGAATACGACAAAGAAAAACTGCAAGAACGTTTGGCAAAATTGGCTGGTGGAGTAGCAGTTTTGTATGTTGGAGCTGCTTCTGAAGTAGAGATGAAAGAGAAAAAAGACCGCGTTGACGATGCCTTACACGCTACTCGTGCGGCTGTTGAAGAGGGAATTGTAGCTGGTGGAGGTGTTGCTTTATTGCGTGCAAAAGCAAGTTTGGCTTCACTAAAATCAACCAACGCCGACGAAGCAACTGGAATTCAAATTATCTCCAGAGCAGTAGAAGCACCGTTACGCACTATCGTTGAAAATGCAGGTCTTGAAGGATCAGTTGTGGTAGCCAAAGTAGCCGAAGGAAAAGGTGATTTTGGTTACAATGCCAAAACAGATGAATACGTAGACATGCTAAAGGCCGGTATCATTGATCCTAAAAAAGTAACCCGTGTAGCTCTAGAGAATGCAGCTTCTGTAGCCGGAATGATTTTAACTACCGAGTGTGCTTTGGTTGACATCAAAGAAGATAGCCCTGCTGGTGGAATGCCAATGGGTGGCGGAATGCCCGGAATGATGTAATACTTGATTAACAAAAAAAATCCGTCAATTGACGGATTTTTTTGTTTTATAACTTAACCTTTTTTTTAAGGAGTTTCATCACTACTGGCAAGGTCGAAATCAAAATAATAACAATCACAATCAGTTCGATGTGCTTTTTTAAATCAATGCCTTTTTCTAAGAACAATCCATATAGATAGTGCCCTGAAAAAATCAATACAAATGACCACAAAAACGAACTCAAAACATTAAAAAACATGAATTTCTTTTTATCCATAGTAACGATACCAGCTACAATAGGTGCAAAGGTTCTAAATATGGGTAAAAAACGAGCAAATATGATGGCTTTTCCACCGTATTTTTCAAAAAAATCTTTAGATTGAATTAAGTATTTTTTCTTGAACCAAAAGGAATCTTCTTTCTTAAAAAGATAATACCCGCTTTTGGCCCCAAACCAATAACCGACCATATTTCCCAAAATTCCAGCTACCGCAACCGACGAAGCCAATAGAATTACATTAATAACATCATTATCAATAATTACTACGTTTTGCACTAAACTAGCACAATAAATTCCCGACAAAAACAACAAGCTATCACCTGGCAAAAAGAATCCGGCAAACAATCCTGTTTCGGCAAAGACAATAAACAAAACAATAAACAATCCCAATTGGTGCCCTGCAATTTTCATGGTTATGTAAAATTCAGGATTAAGTAATTGCGTCCAATCGAAATTTGTCATAGTTAAATTTTAAGAGCGTGAAAATAAGTATAAAACTATAACCTCACAACCTGTCAAGGTAGTTTATCGTTTTCTTAACGCTTATTTTACTCGTTCATACAAGCAACAACTATGCAAATTTTGGTAAGCATCATCGGTCGCTTTTACCTGATCAGTGTCATGCCCCACCCTAGCAATAGCTTGTTTAACGGCTACTATTTCGCATTTTTCTTCGTTAATCAAAACGGTCATTTGGTGTGATTCTATATCCCACATGGCCATTTTTACACCCGAAACTGAAAACGCCGCCTTTTGAATTCGTTTTTGACATTGATCACAATTGCCATTTACTTCAAAAGTATATTTGGCATTTTTATTTTTTACTTGGCTTTGCGCCAATGCAGTCCATCCCAAAAGGATTACGAATAGCATTAATTTTTTCATATCTATTTATTTTTTAAAATTATATCCATCTGCGTTCAAAAAAGATTATGCAACAAAAAATTGAATTGTTTTGCAACACCGATTAAAGAAATTTGAAAAATAAATGTAATTTTTACTGATGCATTACCTGACATCTGGAACAAATCTTCAAATCTTCAAATCTTTTAATCTTTTAATCTTTCAATCTTTCAATCTATTAATCTTTCAATCTTTCAATCTAATTTATACCTCAAACCCGCGTAATACATTCTACCAAAAATGGGTGCATACACAATCGAAGCATCAAAGGCAACACCAAACGGATCACTAGCTCCTAAAATCGCTTTGGGCTGTCGGTAATTGGTTAGGTTTTCTATGCCAGCATATACTTCAAACTGCTTGCCAAATATACGGGTGCTCTGCATGTTGGCAATCGTGTAGGGGGCTGATTCTGCTGGGAATTGATCTATGCCTGTATTCGAGACGGTATAGGGTAGCTGTTGTACGCCCAACCAATTAATTGTGAGATCAAATTTCCAATACTGACCTTCGGGCTTGTGTGGGGTTTCATAGGCAATATTTTCGAAAAAACGGTGCTTGGCTTGCATCGGTTTTTCTTTTCTTTCCCAACGGTAATCGGTTTGGATGTCATAATATTTATAGGCCGTTCTAAAATACAACTGGTGCAGCGGCTCTATATTAAAATCAAGTTGAAAACTATTGGCATAGGAGTTGCCTTTTAAATTATAAAACGCCACTTGTTGGGGACCTTGATACAAATCAACCACCACTTGATTTTGGAAATCGGTCCGGTAAAAATCAAAGCCAACCTCAACATTTTTAATTCCAATTCGAAACTTTTGCAAAAAACTCAACCCATAATTTCTGGCGCGTTCTGGGTTTAACCCATACCAATTGCCTCCCGCATTTTCTATAACAAATGCTCTTGAACTAGCCATTATATTTTGATTCTCGGCAAAGACTGCTGCCATACGTCTGCCCTCTCCAGCCGAAAGACGCAACACGCCAAAGCTCCATGGATTATAACGCAAATGAAATCGAGGCGTTACAAAGGTGCCCAAACTCGAATGCTTATCCACACGTCCTCCAAAAACAAGGCTGAAATTATCGGTGTTGTCGTAAGTATATTCTACATAAGCACCCACATCAACCATCGATTTTAAATACGGATTACCTTCAAAATATTCTTGGTAATCGTCATAGGTACCCGTTAGGCCGGTAGTGAATTTATGCATCGTATTGCGAATAATCGAGCTAAATACCACGTTTGAATAATAACTTTTATGGCTAATATCATAGGTGCGCAGGCCAAAATAAGACTCTTGTTGATGCGTAGCAAAGGCATTCTGAAATCCGATACTTTGATACGGTTTGTCTTTAAATACATAGCCCACTTTACTCGAGAAATCGGCACGCTTGCTTTTGATGTTGGCTCCCCAGTGTTGCGTACCTAATCCATCGGTGAGCGGATTAAAGGACATTTGCCCTGAAATTTTTTGGTCTTGTAGTAACTGCAGCGACAAAAAACCTACCCAACCGCTTTCTGGGTTGTAATACTGATAGCGGTTTAACACATTGAGTTGTTTACTTAGGGGATTGTCCATAAATCCGTCGGCGTTCATGTCGGTACGCATGGTTCTTGTATTACCATGCAACAACAAAAGACTACTCCACTTCGGGTTTAATTTTGTACCTACATGAGCATTGAGTTCAAAACGTGCATCAGAGGAAGCATACGTATTAATAAAATATGGAGCAGCATTGAGCGGTTTGAGTAATTCTGCATTGATTTGGCCTGAAATACTTTCAAAACCATTGACCACTGAGCCCGCCCCTTTGGTAATTTGGATGCTTTCAACCCAGGTTCCCGGAATAAAAGACATTCCATAAATTTGTGAGGCGCCTCGCACCTTCGGAATGTTCTCGGTTGCGATCAGCAAGTACGGACTGGTTAGCCCAAGCATTTTTATTTGTTTGGTTCCGGTTAAGGCATCCGAAAAATTGACATCAATTGAAGGGTTTGTCTCAAAACTTTCGGCCAAGTTGCAACAAGCTGCCTTGAGCAACTCCTTGCTCGTCATGACTTGGGTATTTAATGGATTTTTGAGGGATTTGGTAATGCTTTTGTTATTTGTTTTAAGCTGAATGGTTTGCAAGGTGTCCTGAGCAAAACCAATACAGCTAAACAAACTGAACAGCAATACACCACTTGTTTTTAGGTACATAATAAAAAGTTTTAGATGAGTAGTATTATCACATATTGTGAACAAAAACTGATCTAAACTTTATCGTAAAAAATAAATTGGGAATACAACTTAAATAAGGGAGGCGAATGCGATTCCCAATAATACACCCGACAAACAGGCTTAGATAAAGTGAACTGTTTTGGTGTGAACCAATTGGTTTCAGGAGCATCAGGAGCTAGAAAAATAGGTGGAAATGGTGTTGACTGATCGGGCAAAAATGTATCCGATTTTTTGTCAAACTGAATAATTTTATCGTTACAACAGGCTGGTTCGTTTTCAAAAACCCCACAGCAATCCTCCTCAATATTTTGGGAGCTCACCTTTGTATTTAACTGTACTGATGCAATTGAACCACCACAATAATGCACCTGAAATGCGAACCCAAATTGGGAAAGCAATAGAAAAAATGCAAGAATTAAACTAAGTGGCTTTTTAAAAAACATGCGGCAAATGTAAGTACAACTCTTTTTTAAGACGTAGATTTTGTGTTAAAATTTTACAAATCAATCGTTTGGCCCAAGAGTGGAATTCGTACAGCGACGCCATATTTTTCTTGAATTTTGATGCGCAATTCATCGGCGGCTTGGTTTTCGCCATGCACCAAAAACACTTCTTTGGGTTTTGGTGACAAATTTGCCAACCAATTCACCAAATCGGTTTGGTCGCCGTGGGCCGAAAGCCCCTGAATTTCGATTACACGCGCGAGGACATCATAATAACGTCCGCGTAATTTGATTTCGGTAGCGCCCTCTAATAACTTTCGTCCACGGGTGCCTTCGGCTTGGTAGCCAATGAGTAATACCGTGGTTTCGGGTTTGGATATATAATTTTCCAAATAACGCAGTACTCGTCCGCCTGTGAGCATACCACTGGCTGCAATAATCACTTTTGGTGTTTTATTGTAGACCGTAGCAATGGTATCTTCAAAATCAGCATTGATTGTAAATTGTGCACACATATCGTGATAGTCTTCGGGAGATAATTTATGCCAGGCTTGGTTTTGAGCAAATAAATCGAGCATACTCACACCCATGGGCGTATCAATCACGTAGGGTACATTGGGAATTTTATTTTCCTTGCGCAACTGCCAGAGCAAATACATGATGGTTTGGGCACGCTCAACTGCAAAACTCGGAATAATTACCGTTCCGCCGTTCTCAAGGGTAGCATTGAGACAGGTTTCTAATTCGGTTTTGGGATCGGTTTGTGGATGCAAACGGTTGCCATAGGTGCTTTCCAAAAACACATAATCGGCTTGATCTGGACGATCGGGCGCATACATGAGTACGTCGTTATTGCGACCAATATCGCCCGAAAAAACTAAGGTTTTTTCTTCTAGTCGCAACACCAACGAACAGGCACCTAAAATATGCCCTGCATTACTCAACATAACGGTTACATTGGCAGCAATTGAAAGTTCTTTGTGAAGCGGTACAACTGTAAACTGTTTAAAAACCGCCTCGGCATCTGCTACAGTATACAATGGCTTAGCCAATTCGTGTTTTGAATAGTGTTCTTCATTGGCCCGATTGGCATCTTCTTCTTGAATTTTTCCACTATCCAACAAGATAAGTTTGGCTATGGCAGCCGTGGGTGCCGAACAATAAATCTTTCCGGTAAATCCTTGGGTAACCAAACGGGGCAACCATCCACAATGATCCAAATGCCCGTGGGTAAGCACAACCGCATCAATACTTGAAGGCAAGACAGACAGCGGTTCCCAATTCAATTCGCGCAGTGGCTTAATGCCTTGAAATAAACCACAATCTACCAATATGCGGCTTTCGCCCGATTCTATAAGCGTTTTTGATCCGGTTACGGTGCCGGCGCCACCTAAAAATTGGATTTTCATATACTAGTGGATATGCAAAGCCACAGCAATAGCCGCTGCAGTTCGTGCGTTGTGTTTAATAAGGGCAATATTGGCTTCTAAGCTTTCGCCTTGAGTATAATTGGCGATGTATTTAAGTAAAAAAGGAGTAATCTCTTTGCCTTTGACACCTTGTATAGCGGCTTGTGCCAGGGCCTGTTGAATGGTTTTTTCGATGGCAATTTGATCCATTTCAAATTCTTTGGGAACCGGATTGGCAATTAATACCGAGCCAGCCAATTGCAAGTCCCATTTAGCTTGTAGGAGTTGGGCAATTGCTTGAGGTGTATCCAGACGCAAAGGCGATTGAAAGCCGCTTTTAGACGAATAAAAACTGGGGAATTCATCCTGCTGATACGTAACTACTGGTATTCCCAATGTTTCCATGTATTCAAGTGTGAGCCCAATATCTAATATTGATTTTACACCGGCTGCTACTATGGCTACGTTAGTTTGTGCCATTTCGGTTAAGTCGGCCGAGATGTCCATACTGGTTTCTGCACCACGATGCACTCCACCAATGCCTCCTGTAGCAAATAATTTTATGCCCACCATCGAGGCGATGCGCATGGTAGCAGCTACAGTAGTTGCACCTGGTAATTGTTGTGAAATTACATACGGCATGTCACGCAAACTCACTTTCCAAACACCCGTTGCTTGTCCAAAATAATCGATTTCATCTGAACTTAAACCGACTATGCATTTTCCGTTTATAATAGCAATTGTAGCTGGAATCGCTCCCATTTTGCGTACTTCATCTTCTACCAATTTTGCGGTAATGGCATTTTGCGGCCAGGGCATGCCGTGGGAAATGATGGTCGATTCTAGAGCAACCACCGGTTTATTTTGTGCCAAAGCGGCTTGCACTTCGGGGTGAATTTGGATATACGAACTTGGTATCATGACGAATATTTTGAATGAATTGATTTTAATTTTTGTGGATTAATTCCCTGTACTCCCGCTCCCTGCTGTTGCAAGACTTCGGCAGCCAAGGCATGACCTAAAGCTATACAATTGGCTGAACTTTCGCCTTGAATATAAGCATAAATCCAAGCGGCCAAAGCAGCATCCCCGGCGCCTGTGCTATCTACAACCTCAACTGCGAAGGCGGGCATATCTATTAACCCATCTACACTATAGAATGACGAGCCGGCTGCACCTTTTCGCAACCAAACCTGTGAAACACCTTGTAAGAGCAAGGCTTCGGGTATTCGGGCATGCGAATTTCCCAATATAGCTTCAAGTTCATCTTGATTGGGCGTAATCAGAAACACGCCGGCCAATGAGAGTGCAGCTAATTTATGGGCTTTGGGTACCGAAACTGGTTCAATAATGAGTTTTTTCTGGTGACTTCTACAAAAATCGATACACGCTTGTATGGTTTCAATCGAGAGATTGGTATCAATGACTAGGATATCAAACTGCATCAGGTAGGCTGATTTTTCGGCAACATATTCGGGGGTGATAAACGGCGTGCAGGCATCGGCACAAACTGCCACTTGCAGACTGCCATCGGGATTAACAATTGAAACATATTTGCCTGTATCGGCAGAAGCTACAATTGATTCGGCATACGAAATTCCTTGGGCATCAAGCTGCTGTTGAACGAAACGCGCTTCGGGATCAGTTCCAAATGCTGTCAATAAGGCGACCTCAACGTCCAGTTGGGCCAAATGCTGGGCAATATTAGACACCACCCCGCCCAATGAACCTTTTTTTTGAGCCGGATTAGAGGTGTGCCACTGCAGCGGGTGATCTACAAAATAGAGCTCATCCAACAAGATCGCACCCATACACAACACCGATTTTGATTGCTTTTCCATAATTTCTTTAGGCATACTAACAACAAAGTTCAATGGCCTCTTTGATAACATTCTTTATACGACTAGGACTGAGGCCAATGTGTTCTAAGAGCTCCGTTTTATAAACCAATTCTTTTACCAAAATACAATCCATAACCAACAAACGGTCTTTCTCGGCAAAGCTCAGTGTAGTTAAACAGGTAATGGGATACAAATGATGGCTGTCAATTTTATCGCGCAGATTGTTTTTTTTGGGATAATCCCAACTTAACAGGTTCATGCCCATGCACGAGGCAAAAGAAATTGCATCCGTAGTAAACCGATTGTTGGTGATGATCCAACAACTTGAAATGGTATCCTTTTTTGAAAAAATAGAATGACTATTGTTTTTTAGGTCATTAAACCGGGACAAAATATACAGGGGTACCTTGACATCACTGTTGGCCTCACGACCGGAATGAAACTTGCATTCAATCATCGCAACCGCATTATCTTTTTGAATGGCAACATCTATTTCATGGGTTACGCAGTGGCCTTGTAACACTAAATTGGTTCGCGTTTCATAATGTTCAGCCGCAAATAATCGAGCAATGTATTTTTCAAAAAAGAAACCGGCTGGACCTAAAAGCCGCAACGCTTCACGTAAATTATAACGCGCGGCATGCGAATTGGCTGATTTTTTGAGTCGGCTAAAAGCCAATTTATAGATTTGCTTGGTAGGTATTCCCTCGTAAATTTCGTTTTCGATGGCCAACAAAACGGCATCAACAGTGGCGGCATTAGCACCCGATTTGAGTAAGGAAGCCTTAAGTTTGTTGCGGTCAAAATCGACAACCATACCGGAATATTTCACTACTTTCATGCCTAAACTAATTTGGGTAATGGTAATTTAGTTTGCCTATTTACTGCCGTTTTTGATAATAAAAAGCAGGGATAAACAAGATGATAAACAAGGGCTGAATGAGAAATCGGCGCACATAAAACACAACAAAAGTTGCAGGATGCTCATCCAAATAAAACAGGGTAAAAAACACGCTCAACAACACAATTAAAAAAATAACATACAAGATTGCCGCCACCTTGATTATGGTATTATCGGCAAAAAGCACATAAAGCAACAACAAGGATAGCGCGGTATTAGCCAAATAGCGTAAGCTATAGGAAATAATAAGTTGCCAAGCCGAAAAATCGGGATAATCTTGGTTTTGGTAATCGCGTTTAAAGAAAGAGATAAACGGGTCATAAAACAAGCGGTGCTCAAAGGCGCGAACCGCGGCCAATCCAAGCACGAGCAAAACAGCCAATGCAATAGCGAACACTTTATTATTTTTTGGCCACATGTCCCGAAAATTTAAATACCCACAAAATCCACAACAAGAAAACTACGCCATAAATAAATAAGGGAAACACAATGTCATGCAAAAAATCCCGGTATTTGGGGTAATGCAACAAAGCCATGCACAAAAAGGCAATTCTGATTACATTGAGCGCATGAATAAAGAGCGAACCAAGTGCAACAAAAACCAAGGTGGTCTTCCATTTCCCCGAAAAAGCGATTACAAAAGCTACAAATAAAATAATGACACTCATGGCATTACATCCCTCTACAATGTGTGCAATGGGTTTTTGCTCAACTACTAAAAGCATACCTGCTTCAGTGGTTTGCGGAATTAATTTGGCCAAATAACCAAAAAATTGAAGAAGCTGCTGAACTTGCTCTGAAACCAGTAGCGTAAATCCATCGGCTTGAAAATGCATACCACTAACGTATTGCAACAAATAAAATTCATAAATAGCAGTGAGTAACGCATAAGTTACAAAAAATTTGGCTAAAAAAAGCAAAAACGGTTTATATTCTTGAAGTAGAGCTTTCAATTTTTTTTTTTCAAATATAGGCAATTCACTTTGGCAGACAAATCCTATTTTTGTCAAAAAAAAAGATGATTTTCGACACCATTAAACCTAAAATTCAGACGATTTTACAAAATGATTTAGTCCTTAGAACAGAAAAACTGCAACAATTGTGTGACCTTCTACGTCATGAAATTTCCTATTACAATTGGGTGGGCTTTTATTTTGCGAATGCTGAAACCAAAACCTTACATTTGGGTCCCTATGCCGGCGAAGCTACCGATCATTCCGTGATTCCGTTTGGCAAAGGAATTTGTGGACAAGTGGCCGAATCCAACCAAAATTTTGTGGTGCCTGATGTACAAGCCCAAGACAATTATATTGCTTGTAGTTTTACCGTGAAATCCGAAATTGTAATTCCACTTTTTGTCCATGGGGTCAATATTGGTCAAATAGACATCGATAGCCATGTGCTCGATCCCTTTACCGAGCAAGACGAACGCTTTTTGGAGTGGGTCAATACGGAGGTAGCTGAGCTTTTTAACGATTGAAAGATTTAATGATTGAAGGATTTAAAGATTGTCCTACAAAGTGACACCTACTTTTAATAAGTTAATTTGGTTATTAGATTCCAAATTCGTTTTTCATTATTAATTTTTCATTATTAATTTTTCATTATCAAAATAAATACTAGCTTTGCACTCGAATTGCGAAAACCGCATTTTCTACATAATAATCATTTAAATAATATTAGCATGTACTTAACTAAAGAAGTTAAAGCAGAACTCTTCGCTAAACACGGAGGAAAAGCAGAAAACACAGGATCTGCAGAAGGGCAAATCGCCTTATTTACTTTCAGAATCAATCACTTGACTGAGCACTTGAAAAAAAATCGTCACGATTACAACACCGAGCGTTCGTTGGTAAAATTGGTAGGTAAAAGACGAAGTTTGTTGGATTACTTGAAGAAAACCGAGATCAACAGATACCGTGAGATCATTAAAGTATTGAATATTAGAA
>VEQT01000041.1 GCA_018883065.1 Flavobacterium sp. | reverse complement strand
TTGGGATTTCTTTTGGCAACTGCTTCAATAAAAGCATTAATACTTTGTGACATACATGTAAAATTATTGACGTTAAGAAAACGTTTTCGTTAATTGGCGACAAATATACATTAATATGAAAATACGCAAGTTGATTTTTTGCAATTTTATGTTGTAATTCCATAAATATAGCACCCGAATTGAATCTCTTTTTGGCCTTTTTTTCTAGTCAAATTCACTAAATTGTTGAACTAAAATTATGTAGCCCTTTTTTTGGAATTTTTTTTAGAAGTGTATGATGTTTTTATATATTTGTCCGGAATTGAAAAACTCGCTATGCAATCAATTAAACAAACCTTACTTTTTTGTTTCCTTTTTATAGGAATCTCCGATGCTGCTTTGGCGCAATTTGGATTTTCACATGAAGTAGGTGCCATAGTTGGTCCAGTTTCATTTAGATCGGATTATGGGCAGAGAAACGACTTTTCAACCAACATGGGTAACACAGGTTACGGTATAGGAATTGTGCATTACCTTAACTTTTCATACAAAGCAGATTGTAATTGTTATACGCCAGAGACGTATTTTAATGATCACTTCAAGTTGCGCAGTGAGTTGTCATTCAACAAAACTTCTTTAAAGCATTATGGTGAGTGGGTTGATCCTTCTCGAACCAGCTTGTTTAATGACCAATTGCGTGCCATGCGTGGAAGCACCCAAGTAACCAATTTGGGAATGCAATTGGAGTATTTCCCATTCAGCATTCGTGATTTCACCAACACAATTGGTGGATTGGCTCCTTTTATAAGTTTGGGTGGTCAATTTAGTTTTTATGATCCTGCAGCTTGGTCAACCATAGGAGATGGACAAATGAATACTCCGGCTACAACGCCTATCAAGTATTACAATGCCACTCAAAACGAAAGCGGGTCTGTTTGGTCAATTGTAAGTAGTGTGGGTACCCGATACAAATTGGCTCCTTTGTCCGATTTAATGATTGATCTTAGAGCGCAATATTATTTTTCTAACTGGGTGGACGGCTTGAGTCCTAACCCAACTTTATACCCCGAAAACAAATCCAACGATTGGTTGGTTTGGTTAAATGTGGGTTACATATATTATATAGAATAGAGATTTTCACGATATAATTAAGCCCGTTGCTAAAGTAACGGGCTTTTTTGTGTTTAGGCCAATGCTTGAGTCAAATCGGCGAGTAAGTCATCAATATCTTCTACACCTACACTCAATCGAACTAAGTCATCTGAAATACCGCCTTGTTTACGCACATCTTCGGGTATAGAGGCGTGGGTCATCAAGGCCGGATGATTGGCCAATGATTCTACACCACCTAAGGATTCGGCCAAGGTAAATACCTGCAATTTTTCTAAGAATGTTGTGGCGTCGGCTTTGCTGCCTGAAACAAATGTAAAGGAAACCATACCGCCAAATCCGCTCATTTGTTTTTTGGCTAATGTGTGTTGCGGATGGCTTTCTAAACCGGGATAATATACAGTTTTGATTTTGGGGTGATTCGATAAATATTCGGCTACTTTTTCGCCGTTTTCGCAGTGACGTTCTACGCGTAAATGTAAGGTTTTGATGCCACGCAAAACCAAAAAACTGTCCATTGGTCCCAAAGTGGCCCCAGTGGCAAATTGTTGAAAGTGCAATTGTTCGCCCAACTCAGCGGTTTTGGTAATGAGTGCTCCAGCAATCACATCCGAGTGTCCGCCTAAGTATTTGGTAGCCGAATGCATCACCAAATCGGCACCCATATCTAAAGGTCTTTGCAAGTAAGGCGTAGCAAAGGTATTGTCTACCGCAAAAAGCAAGTTGTGTTTCTTTGTAATTTGAGCGATAGCTGCTATATCAGCCAACTTCATTAACGGATTGGTTGGCGTTTCTACCCAAACCAGTTTGGTATTTTTGTTGATCAAGGCTTGAAAGGCATCCAAATCATTCATGTCAACAAAATGAAAAACCAAGCCCGAGTTTTTATAGATTCGTGTAAATAATCGATAGGTTCCTCCATATAAATCGTCCATGGCTATTATCTCGTCGCCGGCTTTAAAGGAGCGCAACACACAATCGGTGGCTGCTAAACCCGATGAAAAAGCCAAACCGCGCGCGCCATTTTCTATACTAGCCAACGCATTTTCTAGTGCGGTTCGTGTGGGATTGGATGCCCGACTGTATTCGTAATCGCTCACCGGTTTTCCGGGACTGGTTTGAACATATGTTGAGGTCTGGTATACGGGAGGCATAACAGCTCCTGTTGATGGATCGTGGTGTTGTCCGCCGTGGATGGTTTTTGTGTTAAATTTCATGTGCCGTATTTTTTTTGCCAAAGTTATTGTTTAATTGTATACTGAAAAACTACCTTTACCATTAAATGTGAACACCTAAATTATTTTTATTCCGTCACCCAAATGAAAAACACCTTTGCCTTCCGATTGTTTTTTATCAGCCTGTCTGTGCTGTTAGCGAGTTGCACCAAAGAATGGAAAACCACGCAACAAACCTACTACAAAGCAACCTCCAGCGACACTTCGGCCATTTATAATGCGGCGAAAATTAAGTTGAAAATTACCCGTTTTGAAGGCAATGATCCAGTTGTACAAGCACTCAATAAGCGAATTTTCACCTGCGTTTGTAACAGTGTTTACACAGGCGAAACCATTCAGGAAGTACAAAATTATGACGCCTTGGTTCTATCGTTTGTAACCAATTATACCCAAATTAAAGCCGATCTCAAACAAGACAGTTTGCCAGCATGGGAGGCCCAGGCCACAGCCAAAATCAATTACCAATCCAACAAATTGCTCAACGTTACAGTGGAGTATTACTTATTTACAGGTGGAGCTCATGGCTATGGTGCCACCGAATCGTTGCTATTCAATCCCGAAAATGGCCAAGTGTACAAACTCACCGAATTGTTCTCAAATACAGCGCAACTTACTAAATTAGTCGAGACCAAATTTAGAGCCCAACTCAAAATACCTGCCAAAAGTTCGTTGACGGATGCCGGTTATTTTTTTGCTGACGATCGGTTTATATTGCCCAAAAATTATATTGTTTCCGAAAAAGGCATTCAATTTCATTACAACACCTATGAAGTAGCTTCTTATGCCCAAGGCCCAATAGACCTATTTATTCCATATGCTGATTTAGGCGAACTCTATTTGCTTCAATAACAACTATGAACGATATCATTTTCTATCTGCCCTCCTGCGATACCTGCCGAAAAATTATCAAATCAATTTCGCCCAAAGCGGCATTGATTTATCACGACATCAAGCAAGACCCGATTACCGAAAATCAACTGCAGCAATTACATGCCATTGCCGGTAGTTATGAGGCGCTATTTAGCCGTAAAGCTCAACTCTACAAGGCCTACGATTTAAAAAACAAATCCCTTACCGAATCCGATTACAAAATGTACTTATTGGAGCATTATACCTTTTTGGCGCGGCCGGTATTTGTGATTAATCAACAAATCTACATCGGAAATAAGCCCGAAATAGTAGCCAAAGCACTAGCTGCACTTGCACATGATTAAACGCAATTACGCCTATTTTGCCGCTACCTTGGTGTCCATAATTTATGGCGTGACCTTTACCGTTGCCAAAGATGTGATGCCTAAATTTGTACTTCCATTTGGTTTTATTTTGCTTCGTGTAGCTGGTTCGGTTGTATTATTTTGGGCCGTTTCATTTTTTGGACCAAAAGAGAAAATTGAAGCCAAAGACTTTCCCCGTATAGCTGCTGCTGCTTTTTTTGGTGTTGCACTAAACATGCTCACGTTTTTTAAGGGATTAAGTTATACCTCGCCTATTATGGGAGCGGTTCTCATGTGTACCACCCCAATGATTGTTTTAGTGTTTTCTGCGTTATTGCTCCGCGAACGCTTGTCGGGTAAAAAAATATTCGGATTGATTTTAGGACTCATTGGAACTGCCGTTCTCATCTTGTATGGAAAATCCATACACAACGCCCCAAAGGCAACTTTGGGAAATTTATTGGTTTTTGTGAATGCCATTTCCTACGGTTTTTACCTGATAATTGTGAAAAAATTGATGAACAAATACAATGCCTTTACTTTTGTTAAATGGATTTACACCTTTGGATTGTTGATGGTATTTCCGTTTGGCTGGGGAGAATTTCAAGCCATAGTTTGGCCACAAATTCCATTGGGTATCTATTATAAAATTGGATTTATTGTGGTGTTTTCAACCTTTTTAACCTACCTGCTTAATCTAATTTCCATGCGGGAACTCAAGCCTACCACTGTGGCTGTATTTATTTATTTACAACCGCTATTTGCCTCGGTCTTTGCCATTGGTTTGGGTAAAGATGAAATTTCTGCGGTAAAACTCATTGCGGCTGTACTCATTTTTACGGGTGTATATTTGGTTACACTAGTAAATGACACAAAAGCAACTTCCTAACACCACGCCTATTTTTCCTATATTTGAACACTTTTTACCCATTCTATGATACAATCCATGACGGGCTTTGGCAAGGCCAGCCTTCAATTAGCTACTAAAAAAATTACAGTTGAAGTAAAGTCGCTCAACAGCAAGGGACTCGATTTAAATGTGCGTATTCCCTCGGTATACCGCGAAATGGAATTGGGCCTTCGCAACGAAGTAGCCGCTCGTTTGGAACGGGGTAAAATAGATTTGTCAGTGTATATTGAATTGACCGGCGAACAAACCTCAACCAAAATAAATGTCCCCATTGTACATGCCTACATGCAACAAATGAAAGTAGTTTTGCCCCAGGCTGACGAAACTGAATTAATGAAAATGGCCGTGCGCATGCCCGACGCTTTGAAAACCGAACGCGAAGAAATAGATGAAAACGATTGGATTGAAATTCAAAAAGTGATCCAAGAAGCCTTGGCCAATATTGTCCAATTTCGGGCAGACGAAGGCGCTTCATTACACAAAGAATTTAGCTTGCGCATTGGCAATATTCGCGGCTTTATGCAAGAAGCTTTGCAGCTCGATCCGGAACGCGTGCAAGCCATTAAAGACCGTTTGCAAACTGCCATTGCCGAGTTACACGTGCAGGTGGATGAAAACCGATTTGAGCAAGAACTGATCTATTACTTGGAAAAACTCGATATTACTGAAGAAAAAGTGCGCCTCACCAACCACTTGGATTACTTTATTGAAACCCTAAATGGATCAGAAGCCAATGGCCGAAAACTAGGTTTTATTACCCAAGAAATGGGTCGAGAAATCAATACAATGGGTTCCAAAGCCAATCACGCAAGCATGCAAAAATTGGTGGTGCAAATGAAGGACGAATTGGAGAAGATTAAAGAGCAAGTGCTTAATGTTTTATAAGTAATTCGTGATGAGTAATTCATAATTAGCTACCAGAAAAAAATGAAAAAAGGAAAACTCATCGTGTTCTCGGCGCCATCGGGCTCTGGAAAAACTACAATAGTGCGGCATTTATTGGCACAGCCCGAATTGAATTTGGCCTTTTCAGTTTCGGCAGCCACACGCGAACCAAGAGGCCAAGAAGTACACGGAACCGATTATTATTTTATCTCAATTTCTGAATTTAAATCGCACATCAAAGCCGACCATTTTGTAGAATGGGAAGAGGTGTACCGCGATAATTTTTATGGCACATTAAAAAGTGAAGTAGAACGCATTTGGGCCTTGGGTAAAAATGTAATCTTTGACATTGATGTAGCCGGTGGCTTACGCATCAAGAAAAAATTTCCCGAAGAAACCTTAGCGGTATTTGTGAAACCACCCAGCATCGACGAACTCAAAATTCGACTAAAAAACCGCTCCACCGAAAGCGACGATAAAATAAACATGCGCATTGCCAAAGCCTCGGTCGAATTGGCCACCGCTCCACAATTTGATGTAATCATCAAAAATTACGATTTGGAGGTTGCCAAAGCCGAAGCGATTGAATTGGTTAACGAGTTTGTTAAGAAGTGAAGAGTGATTAGTGAAGAGTGATTAGTAAATAGTGATTAGTAAAAAGTAATTGGTGTTCAAATGGGTGAAATTAAATCACATAAAGACCTATTGATTTTGCAAAAGGGGATTAAAATTGTAACGCTTGTTTATCAATTGGTTAGATCATTTCCCAAAGAAGAATTATATGCTTTAACTAGTCAACTTAAAAGAGCTTCAGTTTCAATTCCATCTAATATAGCAGAAGGATTTGGAAGAAATACCGACAAATCATTTGGTCATTTTTTAGCTATTTCAAGAGGTTCCTTATATGAAGTGGAAACACAACTCCTAATTGCCGAAGAATTAGGGTTTGTAACAGATGAAAAACTACTTGCAGAGATTTTAGGAGAAATTGAACAGCAATCAAAAATGATTAATTCATTTTCTAAAACCCTAAAAGACTAATTACTAATCACTAGTTACTAATCACTGAAAACAATGAAAATTGGACTCTACTTTGGCACCTTCAATCCCATTCATGTGGGACATTTAATCATTGCCAATCACCTAGCCGAGTACACCGAATTGGATCAGATTTGGTTGGTGGTTACCCCACACAATCCGCTTAAAAAGAAAGTGAGTTTGCTCGACGATTACCAGCGCTTGCACTTGGTTAATTTGGCTACCGAAAACTACCCTAAACTCAAGGCCTGTGATTTTGAATTCAAATTGCCGCAACCCAATTATACCGTACATACGTTAGCGCTACTTTCAGAAGCCTATCCACAGCATGAATTTTCATTATTGTTGGGCGAAGACAACCTGAAAACCTTTCACAAATGGAAAAACTACGAGGTAATTTTGGCGCATTATCCCTTATATGTTTACCCCAGACTTTCTCCAGAACCAGCCAATGAAGAATTAGCCAAACATCCCAACGTGCACCTAGTAGACGCACCCGTTGTAGAAATCTCCTCAACCTTCATCCGCCAAGCCATCCAAGACAAAAAAAATGTAGCACCCCTTTTACCGCAAGCCGTTTGGGACTATGTGGATTACAATAATTTGTATAAATAATTAATAATTAATAATTGGGGTGTATACTATGATCAGCTGATTGCTGATCGCTGTCAGCTGTTTGCTTTTCACCACTAATGCACGGATTATTTAAATTCCAATTTAGAAATTCCAATCCCGACGCTTCGGGACCTAAAACTGGATTATTTTATTTAGCAACACAGATTTATAAAATTTGAGAAATAATTAAAATTTTTCAGATTATATACATTTCTTCAATCTGTGTTCCGAAAAAAAATAGAAACAAAATGACTCTTTGCGACTTCGCGTCCCGACGCTTCGGGATTGCGAGAGAAGAGTTGGTTTAAAGTCTTAAAGTCCAAAGTCTTAAAGTCCAAAGTCGTAAAGTCTAAAGTCGTAAAGTCCGGCACAGAAAAAAACGCTTAACTCATAACTCATAACTCATAATTCTTTGACTCTTCGGGATTAATTTTTCAATCTATAAATCTTCTAGAACCGCCCATAAAAAACCCAAAACACCATAACTATTCGTATTTTTGGCCCACTTAAATAAACTCTTATGCGCAACTTTGATTTATATAATCCGACCCAGTTGGTGTTTGGCACCCAACAAATAGAGAAATTAGCCAACCTTGTACCCAAAGATGCCCGCGTATTGCTGGTATACGGCGGCGGAAGTATTTTTTCAAACGGCATTCACGCACAAGTAATTGCTGCTTTACAAGGATTTCATGTGGTAGAATTTGGTGGTGTAGAACCCAATCCGCGCTACGAAACCCTAATGCAAGCCGTAGAGGTAATTCGCAAAGAACAACTCAATTTTATTTTGGCAGTAGGCGGAGGCAGTGTGATTGATGGTGTAAAATTTATTTCGGCAGCTACTCTTTTTGAAGGCGCTGCCGCACACATATTGCGCAACCGGATCTTATTTACAGATGTGTCCAAAGTAGTTCCATTTGGCACGGTGCTTACCTTACCCGCTACGGGCAGTGAAATGAATTCAGGCGCAGTAGTGTCTATCGAAGCCACTCAAGAAAAATTGACCTTAGGTGGTAGCGCTTTGTTTCCTAAATTTTCTATTTGCGATCCAAGTGTAGTAGCCTCTTTGCCCAAACGACAACTGCAAAATGGCGTAATTGATTCGTTTATGCACGTCATGGAGCAATACCTCACCTATCCGCATGAGGCCTATTTACAAGACCGAATTGCCGAAGGTATTTTACAAACCTTAATTGAGATTGGTCCAAAAGTCATAGAAAATCCGTCAGATTATGTATTGGCATCCAATTTTATGTGGTGCTGCACGATGGCTTTAAACGGATTGCTTAACAAAGGCGTACCGGTTGATTGGGCCACACACATGATTGGTCACGAATTGACCGCCTTGTATGAGATTGACCACGCGCGTACCTTGGCTATTATAGGGCCAAACTTGTACCGCATATTAATAGAAACCAAGCAAGAAAAACTCATCCAATACGGCGAACGCGTTTGGAATATTACTAGCGGAACCCCAACCGAGCGCGCCCAAGAGGCCATTGATAAAACCACAGCGTTCTTTCATCAACTGGGAGTTCCTACCAAACTTAGCGAATACACTGCCGATTATGCCCAAACCGCCGATTTTATCGTGAAGCGTTTTGAGCAACGCGGCTGGATTGCTTTAGGGGAACGTCAAAACATTGATTTAGACAAATTACGACAAATAGTTGAGATGAGTTATTAATGAAAAGTTGTGGGTTTTTAGTTATTTTTGGCCACCCCAAACCGCTGAAAACCTATAAAATTGTAGCTAATTTATGAAAGACAATCCAACATTTGCAGTCATAGGCGGAGGCAGTTGGGCCACGGCCATTGCCAAAATGCTGTGTGTAAATCAGGCCAAAATTGCCTGGTACATGCGCAACGAGGAGGCTATTGCCCATTTACAATCCGAACACCACAACCCCAATTACTTGAGTTCAGTTGAATTCAAACTAGAGCAATTGGTTCTCACAAACAACATTAACGAAGCGGTTGATTTTGCCGACATCATAATTTTTGCCATTCCGTCGGCCTTTTTGAATGCCGAATTGAAAAAGCTAACGTCCTCCCTTGAGGACAAAGTGATTTTTTCTGCCATCAAAGGAATCGTGCCCGAAACTAGCTTAATTGTGGGTGAGCACTTTCATAAAACCTACAACATTCCTTACGATAATATTGGGGTAATCACAGGGCCTTGCCACGCCGAGGAGGTAGCTTTGGAGCGTTTGTCCTACCTGACTATAGCCTGTGGCGACGCCCAAAAAGCAAAGGTAGTCGCGCAAAATTTGTCAAGTAATTACATCAAAGCCAAAATCTCAGATGATATTATTGGTACTGAATATGCCGCCATGCTTAAAAATATTTATGCCATTGCCGCAGGAATTGCCCATGGTTTAGGCTATGGCGATAATTTTCAGTCGGTGTTGATGAGCAATGGGATTCGAGAAATGAAAAAATTTATTCGAAAAGTCCACAAAATGAAACGCAACATCAACGACTCGGCCTATTTGGGCGATTTGTTGGTAACGGGTTACTCGGTTTTTTCGCGTAACCGCATGTTCGGAAACATGATTGGAAAAGGCTATACCGTAAAAAGCGCGATGATGGAAATGAGTATGGTTGCCGAGGGCTATTATGCCGCCAAAAGCGCTTGGGAATTAAACCAAACATACCAAGCAAAAACGCCCATTATTGATGCGGTGCACGAAATTTTATACGAAGGAAAAGAAGCCAAAAAAGTATTCAAGAGGCTAACCGATAAGTTGGACTAGCTTATTTTACCACCACGCCATTTACAAACAAAATAGGCACTTCTTCTGTGGCATGTTCGTTGATGGTATTTTTACGGAAGGTAAATTTTTTGTCGTATAAGGTATTGCCAATAAAATACGTGAGCATAAATTCGTTATTGAGCTGCAACACCGATTGTTCGATGAGCTCCACTTTTTGCACCGAAACGGCCGGAACTTTCATAAAGGCGTGACGCAACAACGAGGTTTTTTTCATTTCACCATCTACCGTACCAAAGGCTTTTGACACAAGCATCACACTATCCAAATCAAAGTCAGAATCATTCACTAAATATACATACCAAACTTTGTCGTTAAAGTCGTCGCTCCATTCTTGCACAGCGGCCAAAAAAACATTTTCTACTTTGGGGATGATGATGTCTGATTTCATGATATTTTTAGCATTCAGCTTTTAGCGGTTAGCATTCAGCGAAGAGACAGTGCGAAGTATTCCGAGATTTCGGGTCCAATTATAAGTTCTTTGTATACATTTTCAACAGAAAACGGATAACCGAGAACCGACAACAGCATCTACACTATCGATTTAAACTGCTCCAAAAAGCGCACGTCGTTTTCATAAAATAAGCGGATGTCGCCAATTTGGTACAAGAGCATCGCGATGCGTTCTACACCCATTCCAAAAGCAAAACCTGAAAATTCGTCGGGGTTAATTTGGCAATTTTTCAATACGTTGGGATCTACCATTCCGCAGCCGCCTATTTCCAACCAACCGGTTCCTTTGGTAATCCGGTAATCGGTTTCAGTTTTGAGTCCCCAGTAAATGTCAATTTCGGCACTGGGCTCGGTAAACGGGAAATAACTTGGTCGCAACCTAATTTTTGATTTGCCAAACATCTCTTTGGTGAAGTACAATAGTGTTTGTTTTAGATCAGCAAACGAAACATCTTTGTCAATATATAAGCCTTCTACTTGGTGAAAAATACAGTGCGAACGTGACGAAACGGCCTCGTTGCGAAATACGCGCCCCGGCGAAATGGTGCGGATAGGCGGTTTGTTTTCTTCCATGTACCGCACTTGTACCGATGAGGTGTGGGTGCGCAGCAAAATATCGGGATTGGTTTGGATAAAAAAGGTGTCTTGCATATCCCGTGCCGGATGGTATTCTGGGAGATTCAACGCGGTAAAATTGTGCCAATCATCTTCAATTTCTGGCCCTTCGGAAACATTGAATCCAATGGTCGAAAAGATATCAATGATTTGATTTTTTACCAACGATATTGGGTGACGTGATCCAATTGAAATGGGTTCTCCCGGACGGCTAAGGTCGCCATAGATTCCTTTGATTTCTTGTTTGCTCTCGAGCGCTTCTTGGAGTTGTTTTACCTTGTCCTCGGCCGTCGTTTTGAGCAAATTTATTACCTGTCCAAATTCTTTTTTTTGCTCGTTGGGCACGTTTTTAAATTCGGCAAACAAGGTTTTTAAAAGTCCTTTGCTTCCCAAATACTGGATGCGATAGGCTTCTAGTTCGGCGGGATTTTCGGTATAAAAAGCAGCCGCTTCGGCAATATGTACTTTAATTTGATCTATCATGATGCGTGGTCATTGAGCCACAAATTTAACTAAAAGTTACTAGTATTTTGGGGCTAATTCAAGTTTTTCGAAGGCTTACTCAATATATTCTCGGGACAAAAAATAGCCCACAATAGCTTCTTTCATGAGCACCGATTGTTCTCCTGCTTTCAAGGGCGGCAATTCTTCTTTGATGGTATAATGTGGCCAACCGTCGGCATCGATGTAATCAAATTCATAAAAGCCATAAGGTTCGAGCAAGCGGCAAATGGCAATGTGCATGAGGTTAATCTTCTCGTCTTTTTTGAACGATTGGTGCACTTTGCCTAATTCTTGTAGCCCAATCAAATAAATAATGGCATCCAAATCCAAGTCTTCTCCTTGCGAAAACTGATCAGATAATTTGGCAACCAATTGTTCCCAGCGTTCTTTTAATTGTGTATCTCTTGACATAAATGATTGGCGTTTTGCTTCTAGACAGACTAGCTTACTAGGGTAGACAAATATAGCAAGTTGCCGCGGGAGTTGACCTACCTTCTTTTTGATTTATATTTGCTCGCACTTTATCCACATAAATATGATTTGGATTGACTACATATTGCTTGCTTTTATGGCTATGGGCCTCATCCGAGGCTTGCGCAATGGTTTTTTTATCGAACTCGCCGGACTCATTAGCTTGCTGTTTGGGGTGTATTTGGCCATCAAATTTTCGTATATAGTCAATCACTTCATGGCCAAAGAGGTCTCATGGAATCCCAAAATAATTCAAGTTATTGCTTTTGTGATTACCCTTGCAATTGTGTTGATTGGAGCAGCGCTATTGGCTAAATTTTTTACTACCGTAGCGCGAGTAGCGCAATTGGGCATGATCAACAAATTGGGGGGAGGCATTTTGGGAACACTAAAACTGCTTGTTGTGTTGAGTTTGGGCATTGCTATGTTTAATAAACTAAATTTTTCTTATGCTTTTGTATCCAAGCAAACCATTGAAAAATCTTGGCTTTATTTGCCCGTGCAAGGAGTCTCAGCCCTAATTTATCCGCAACTCAGCGAAGTTTTTGTAGCCTTTGGACCACATGAGCAGCCGCAGCAACATTAGTGTACTTGTTTAATAAATTCGTGGTTAATCCAGCCGTCGGTGCCGTCGGTGAGTTGAATTTTTTTCCAATTATCGAGCGAATCTAATACAAAAACTTTCGCGCCTTCGTGTAGCAAAACCACTTCGGTTGCGCCCAATTTTGGCTCGCTTTTTACCGAAGCCATTTCGGCAAATACGATGGCAGGATGTTCACTGGTGCTGTATTTTTTTTCGACAACCGCCGAGATGATGGCCACAATAAGCAAAATCAACAGCACAAACATGCCTACAAAAAACAAGCGTTTCTTGGCAGCATAGGGTGAAAAGTAGTATCCCACAAAACAAGCCATAAACAAAAATGATATGCCCACCGCAATCCACGCCCAGCTGTCGTAATGAAAAACAGAAATGAGTTCGTGCAACATATGGGCAAAGCCTACTTTTGGAACCACCTTGATTTCGTCGATGGTCATTTTGTTGGCAAATCGCAGGTTGTTTTGAATCTCGAGATCAGTGGGATTGAGGTAGAGTGCCTTTTCGTAATTGTAGATGGCAGGCGCCACTTTGTTGAGTTTGTAGTAACAATTCCCCAAATTAAAATACAAATCGGCCGATTCTTTTTGGCTTTCCAACACCGATTGGTAAGCCTGTATGGCTTTGTTGTACTCTCCTTTTTTGTACCAATCGTTTCCTGCTTCAAAGCCAGTATTGGCCCAATTCAGTTGCGAAACAAACAAGAGTAAAAACAGTAATTTTTTCATTGTCATATCGTTTAGATTGGGTTATAATTGTTTTTCTAATTCTTGCAAGAGAGATTCGGCCTTATGGTAATCTTGTTCGATGGCCACCGAAGACGATGGTGCATAACGAGCAAATTCGCAGTTTTTCATCAAGTCCAAAAAGGCCACTGCCGTTTCAGTCGATGCATTTTTGGATTGCAACAAATGGGCAATGGTGTCTTTGCTCATCTCAGTAGTTTCAATGTGCAATTTGGCTTTTAAAAAGTTGTGCATCGATTTTTCGAGGGCAATGTAAAACAACTCTTTGTTTGGCATTTGCTTTTTGGCTTCCAACAAATATTTCTTGGCCAATTGGCTTGATCTTTTAATGCGATTTCCTACTACATCCCCATCAATGGCCTCTTTTTTCTTTTTAAAGAAAACCAAAAGAGGGATTAAAAAGGCCGGTAAAAACAACAGGGAGTAGAATAATTTTGAACCTAGAAAATCGCTGCGTTTGGTTGGATGCAATGAAGTTTTGAGTTTTACGTATTGAAATTGATCCCCCGCATTGATTCTATTCTTATTCGACTCTGTTGGCGTAGCTGATGCTGTTGCTTGGTTGTCTGCCGATGGACCGTCCAACACATCCACTATAATTTCGGGAGAGCTGATTGTTTTATAACGTCCTGTTCCCAAATCAAAATAAGAAAACTGCATGGGCTTAATGGGGTATTTTCCTTTAAACTGAGGAATTAAGGTATAATTATCGGTAATGCTGCCGTTCATGCCACTCAAAGGTGTTTGCACTTGTTCATTATGAACCGGCTCATACATTTCGATTGAATTGGGCATTACCGGTTTGGGCAACGTGAATAATTTGAGGTTTCCAGTTCCCGAAACCGCTACTTTCAAATCGAGCGATTCGCCACTTTTTAACTGGGTTTTGCTGGGTTTTACTACAAAATTAAATCGACCCACAGCTCCAGAGAAATCGGCAGGTTTTCCAGTTTCGGGCAAGGGTTTTACGCTGATGGTTTTGCTTCCGGCTGATACGCGGCGGTTGTCATTGACCACTTGTACCTGCCCAAAAATATTTCGTCGGTTGGTGGGCACTTGCAAATCGATGTCAAGCGTGAGGGGTTCAATTTCTAATTTACCTGATTTTTGCGGATACAATACCGTTTTGCGCAACACCACAAACCGAAAGCGTTCACCGTTGTATTTGCCTTCTTCAGCCACCAATTGTTTGATGTCGATGTTTTGGCTCCAAAAATCATTGTACTTGGGTTTGTTGAGTTCGCGCCAATTTGTAATGCCAATGTTGTAACTAAAATACAATTTGTATACTACCGTAATGGGTTCGTTTACGAAGGGATTTCCCTTCGAAATTTCGGCTACCAAGTGTATGGCATCGGCTGCCGAGATTTGTGGTTCGTCGTTGGGATCACGCGGTTGTTCTACTGCGGCTGTCACGTTGATTTTTATGGGATTGGTTTTGTAGATCTGTCCATTAATTTCTACCGAAGCTTGTTTGATGGTGAGCGTTCCTTTTTGCGAAGGCAATAAAAAATAGGAGTACGATTTATTAAACGAACTTCGGCCATTGATCCACGATTGACTCACTTGTTGGCTTGGTCCACCAACCACACGAAACCCTTCAAAGGAAGGAGGCGTAAAATTATCGCCGTCGGCATTCATCGTAAAATCAATGCGTAAACGCTCGTTCAATCCCAAGCTTGTTTTGCTCACTTTGGCCTCAAATTGCACTTGGGCAAAAAGAGCTTGACAGCTAAGCAATAAAAGTAGTACCTGCTTTTTCATAGTCATTTCATCAATCAATTACCAGTCTTTTTCAGTTTGGACGGGTTGTCCTTTTATTTTTTTGGCATTCACCTTGTCTTGTATTTTTTTCTCCTCATTGTTTACTGCATCGAGCAAATTTTGCAAGCGCTCTTTTGATATGCCCCCTGGCTTAGGCTTGGGCTGTCCTTGCGAAGGATCGTTTTGGTCTTTGTTGTCTGGATTTTTGCCCTTATCTTTTTTATCGTCCTTCTTGTCTTGGTCGTCTTTGTTTTTGTCGTCCTTTTTATCTTGGTTTTTTTGGTCCTTTTTGTCGTCTTTCTTGTCTTTGTTTTTGTCTTTTTTGTTGTCCTTTTTGTCGTCTTTGGGCGGTGGATTGTCTTTCAATAATTTTTTTGCCAAGGCCAAATTGTAGCGTGATTCCTCGTCTGTTGGATCGTTACGTAAGGCATCTTTATAAGCGGAAACGGCTTCGGCATATTTTTTTTCTTTCAAATATACATTCCCTAAGTTGTGAAACGCATTGTGTTTTTGACTACGTGAATTCGATTTTTCTACCGCATCGATGTAGGCAAATTTGGCTTCACTGGGCTGATTTTGTTTGTAGATGGCATTGCCCAAATTGTAAGCCGCCAGTGCTTTTTGCTTGGCCTTTGATTTAGAAATGCGGTAATTGGCTTCGGCCTCAGCATATTGTTTTTCGGCAAATTGGTCGTTGGCTTTGTTTAAATAACGGTCTTTTTCTTGAGCCACAACGCCCATTGATCCCAATAGCAATAGCAAAAAAGTTCCTTGAATTAGGAATCGATTTACAAATGTCAGCGCGAGGTGAGGGTTATTTTTCATTAAATAAATTCAGTTTTTTAATCCAAGCGGTGGTTCGTTCCAACAAGAACAAGTCGAGTACTAAAAGCAAAATGGCTAGCCCAATAAACCACTGAAATTGCGATTGAAAATTGGCCATTTGTGTGGCTTCAAATTCGGTTTTTTGAATGGTGTCGAGTGCTTTTTTAATTTTTTCGAGCACTTCTTTGGTTTGATTTCCGTTGATGTACATTCCCTTGGTGGCTTTGGCTATCGACTCCAAACTTTCGGCGTTGAGTTTAGTAATCACCACCTCGTTGTTTTGGTCGCGTTTAAAACTTTGCACCACTCCATTTTGCTTCAGCGGAATTGGCCCGCCTTTGGGCGTTCCCAACCCAATGGTAATGATTTTCATTCCCATTTTATTGGCTTCTGCTGCGGCCTCTTCGGCGCCTTCGGAATGGTCTTCTCCGTCAGAAATCAGGATAACCAATTTGCTGGTTTTGTTGCTTTTTTCAAAAAAGGTGCCCGACAAGTTGATGGCCTCATCGAGCGAAGTGCCTTGCGAAGAAACCATATTGGTGTTCATGCTTTGCAAAAACATTTTAGCCACACCATAATCAGTCGTGATGGGCAATACTGGAAATGCTGATCCGGCATAGGCCACAATTCCAATGCGGTCGTTGCCCAATTGGTTGATGATTTGCGATACCAATTGTTTGCTTTTTTCTAAACGGCTGGGCGCTACGTCTTCGGCCAACATACTTTTTGATACATCTACCGCAAACACAATGTCAATTCCTTCGCGTTTTATGGTTTCCATTTTGGTTCCCATTTTGGGGTTAACCAAGCCCATAATCAATGCCGAAAGAGCCAAGAGCAATACAGTAAATTTTAACACTTGCTTGAACACCGATTTTTCAGGACTCAATTGAGCCACCAAAATGAGGTCGCCAAATTCGCGTTGTTTTTTTCGTTTCCAATACTGTACATATAGAAACAATAGGGCCATCAGCGGAAGCAGGAGCAGTAAGTACAGGTATTTTTGTTCTTCTAATTCGTACATAGCCTAAATAAAACTTTTATAAACGGTGTTGCGCAATCCAAATTCCAGCAGTAAACAAATTCCGGCTAGCATTACCCAAGACCGGTATTTTTCGTCATAATCATAAAACCGCAGTTCTTCAATTTCGGTGGTTTCTAGCTTATTGATTTCATTGTAAATCTGTGCCAATTTGGAATTACTGGTCGCTCTAAAATATTTTCCACCCGTTTTACGGGCAATGCTTTTCATCAGTTTTTCATCGATCTCAACTTGCATCATGCGAAACAAAAATTGACCATTGGGAGCAATCGCATAGGGAAATTCGGCCATACCATTGGTGCCAATTCCAATTGTATACACTTTAATTCCGTATTGTTGTGCAATATCAGAAGCCGTTTCGGGCTCAATGAATCCGGCGTTGTTTACTCCGTCGGTGAGCAAAATAATTACTTTGCTTTTGGCTTTGCTTTCTTTGAGTCGATTTACTGCGGTAGTAAGTCCCATTCCAATCCCGGTTCCGTCTTGCAGCACATTGTCGTATTTGATGCTTGACACCGCGTCCAAGATAATGCCTTTGTCACTGGTAACGGGCGTTTTGGTATAAGCTTCGGCAGCATACACCACCAAACCAATGCGGTCATTGGGACGTTCTTGTACAAAATCGGCGGCCACGCGTTTCAAGGCTTCCATACGGTTGGGTTTTAAATCCTTGGCCAACATACTACCCGATACGTCTACCGCAATTACGATGTCAATTCCTTTGGTGGTTTTGGTTTTATTGGTCACATCAACCGTGCGTGGACGGGCCATGGCTACTATTAAACAAGCAAGAGCTGCCAATCGCAAAGCGGGAAGTACCGGCTGTAATTTGGCCAATAGCGAAGGCGAGTTTTGAAAACCCTGTAATGAACTAATTGACAAAGTAGCCGCTTGTTGTTTGCGTTTCCAAAACAACCAAGAAGCCGCCACCGGAAGCAGCAGCAACAACCAGAAAAACTCAGGGTGTAAAAAGGTAACGTTTTTCATTAGGGCGTAGCTTGTTTAAGTTCAACCGAATTCAAAATGCGCTCGGCAATTTTATTGGCATAAGCGTCGCCTTCTTCGTGTACCAAAACCAATTGCTGCAATCCACCGTCTTGCCCAAAAAGTAAAACTTCGTAGTAATAGGTGGTGCTCGATTTGGTTAAGGTGTTGAGCAATACAAAGGTGCCGTATCCTTTTCGGCCCGAAACGCCTTGCTTGGTTTGAAACTCTTCTTGTTTTACCAACATGTTTTGGGCGCCTAAACTTTCTAATAAATCAATCGTCACGTCTATCGATTTGTCGAGATCTATTTCGGTGTCTTTTTGGTAATGCATGGTATTCACCATCACATAAAACGCATCTCCCCATTTTCCTTCTACAAATGATTGCATTTCTTTGATGAGCGCCATGCCATTTTTGGGCAGAGTTTTGGATAAATCGGTACGCACCAAAACTTCGGGAGTTTCCAAACGCACGGCGGGATTCCCGTATTCACTTTGCACCCACTCGCCCTCAAGCAACAACTTGGTTTCTTTGCGAATCAAGGTGTCTTTTACATAGGTAAATCCTTTGGTGGCAATAAAATAGCCCAGTACCAGCAGTACTAATCCCAGTACTGATGCGGCAATGCGTTGGTTGCGGCGTTTGCGTGCTTTGGCTGCTTGCTGTTGCAATTGTTGCTGGCGCTGCAATTCGTTGAGCGCCGATTCTTCTTCGTCTTCTTCTATAGTAGGAATTGCGCGGTCTAGCGTGACGATGGCTTTTTCTATTTTTTTGCGGTCTTCGGTAATTTCAAAATCAAGGGGTTTTGATTTGGCAAATTTTACCAAATCGGCTTGTTTAAGTACACGCTCCAAATTTTCAATGGTCTCGGTTGAGAGTTCCATTTTTTTATGTTTAGATGCATTTTGCAAAGCGGCAATCAATTCGGCGGTGGTGCTTTCCATGGCGGGAATGGCAATGGCTTCTTCGATATAATTTCGGGCAATGGCCGTAAGTTCGCTATAATAGGATTTTACTTCGCCTTTTTGCCAGAGCTGTTTTTTCTCCAGCACATTGAGCATGCTTGTTGCTTTTTCAATAGGCGATTTAAATTCTTCAACCACTTCAACGGCATTTGGTTTGCGTTTGCGCCACCAATAAAATCCAAATCCAGCAGCAGCCAAAACCAACAAAACAAGAACGATGTTCCAAACCCAGCGGTAATTTGTGGTGCCTTGGGCAATGGGTTTAATGTCGAACATTTTTTGTTTGAGCGTATCCACCACCACATTGGCCACTTGCACGCGTAGGCTGTCTGAATAAAAGGGTTTGTTGTTGATGAGTATTTTTAGTCTCGGAAGTGCGTAAGAACCGCTGTCAAATTGGGTGATTCCGTAGGTTTTTATCAATTCGAATTGGTTGTCTTTCCAAACGGTATCTACCGCATAGGATTGAATCACCTCAAGTGCGCCCACATTTTTGAGTTTCGGAAACAGCACGCGCGCTGAGGTATCGGCAATTGCCTTTAAGCTCAATTTGAATTCGGCCCCGATTTTATTTTGCTTTACATTTATCGAGGTAGTCAATGGCTTTTGTTGGGCAAAAACCACTGCACCAAAAAACAGTAAAGCGATATAGGTTGATACTTTCATTTTCTTTCTCATTATTTGCGTATACTCGCGCTGTTTGGAGTTTATCTGGATTTAAAATAGCCCAACAATTTAGTTACATAACTCTCGTCTACTCGCGTATTTACTACGCCAGCTCCCGATTTGCTAAACACTTCTTTGAAATAGACCGTGCGTTCTTGGTAGTTTTTCTCGTAGGCCACACGTACACTTTTGGCGGCGGTATTCACCAATTGCAGTTCGCCGGTTTCGGCATCAAGCAGGGGTACCATACCAATGTTTGGCAATGTTTGTTCGCGTTTGTCGTACACGCGGATGCCAGTTATGTCGTGTTTTTTGGCGGCAATTTTAAGCGGTTGTTCGTAGGCCTGATCCATAAAATCAGAAATCATAAACACGATGGCTTTCTTTTTTTGGGTAGCCGACAAAAACCGCAAGGCTTGTGCCACATTGGTGCGTTTGCTTTTGGGTTCAAATTCAATCAATTCCCGGATGATACGCAACACGTGTGATCTTCCTTTTTTGGGCGGAATGTACAGTTCAATTTGATCCGAAAACAAAATCAAGCCAATTTTGTCGTTGTTTTGGGTGGCCGAAAACGCCATGGTTGCGGCAATTTCAGTCACGATGTTGCGTTTCACATCGCCTTGTGTACCAAAATTTCCCGAACCCGAAACATCGACCAACAACAACATGGTGAGTTCGCGTTCTTCTTCAAAAACCTTTACATAGGGTTCGTTGTACCGCGCGGTCACATTCCAGTCTATGGCGCGAATGTCATCGCCAAACTGGTATTGACGCACTTCCGAAAACGTCATCCCACGCCCCTTAAAAGAAGTATGGTATTCGCCCGAGAAGAGGTGATCGCTCAACCGCCGGGTTTTGATTTCTATTTTGCGAACCTTTTTGAGTAAGTCTTTGGTTTCCATTTATTTAGTGATTAGCCATTAGTGATGAGTGACTAGAAAAGAAGCAAATGCTAAGTACTAGTTACTGTTTACTAATTACTTATTATGGAACTTCTACTTCGTTTACAATTTTGTTAATGATGTCTACCGAAGTGATGTTTTCGGCTTCGGCCTCGTAAGTCACACCAATACGGTGACGCAATACGTCATGCACTACGGCACGCACGTCTTCTGGAATCACATAGCCTCGGCGTTTGATGAAGGCATAACATTTGGCTGCAGTAGCCAAGTTGATGCTCCCACGCGGAGAGGATCCAAAACTAATTAACGGCTTAAGGCTTTCTAGGTTGTATTTTTCGGGGTAACGCGTAGCAAAAATAATATCCAATATGTATTTCTCGATTTTCTCGTCCATGTACACTTCGCGCACGGCTTCTTGCGCCTTTATGATTTGTTCAACCGAAATTACCGCGTTTACCTTTTCGTAGCTGCCTTTTAGGTTTTGACGGATTACTAAACGTTCTTCGTCCAATTTGGGATAGTCAATTACGGTTTTGAGCATAAAACGGTCTACCTGTGCTTCAGGCAACGGATAAGTTCCTTCTTGTTCAATGGGGTTTTGCGTAGCCAACACCAAAAATGGCTTATCTAATTTAAAGGTTGTATCGCCAATGGTTACTTGTTTTTCTTGCATCGCCTCAAGCAAAGCCGACTGCACTTTAGCAGGTGCTCTGTTGATCTCATCGGCCAAGACAAAATTGGCAAAAATTGGTCCTTTTTTTATAGAGAATTCGTTTTGTTTGATGTTGTAAATCATGGTTCCAACCACGTCGGCGGGAAGCAAATCGGGGGTAAATTGGATACGGCTAAACGAGCCTTGAACCGCTTGTGATAAGGTGTTGATAGCTAAAGTTTTGGCCAAACCAGGCACGCCTTCTAGTAAAATATGTCCTTGCCCTAAAAGTCCAATTAACAAACGCTCCACCATGTGTTTTTGGCCCACAATTACTTTGTTCATTTCTAGGCTTAACAAATCGATAAAAGCGCTTTCTCTTTCAATCTTTTCATTAATTGCTCTAATGTCTAGCGTTGCTGCAGTTTCTTCCATTTCTTGATTGCGATTAGTATTAGGTAGTTCTTTATTTTAAGTGGTGCAAATTGAATTTTTTTTTAAAAGAAAGATGTTAAAAATTGGTTAAAACTTCAATAAAAAGACCTATTTTAAGGGTCTTTTGTGATTCATTTCTACTATTTTTAAGAACTCGATTTCGATATCTGCAATGGCCAATTTCTGAAATTGATTTTCCTATTTTTATATACATACCATGAGCAAAACAAAACTATCTTCTATCGTTGCTGGCACCATGAATTGGGGTGATTGGGATAAAAAACTCAGCACTGAAGAGATGCAACATACAATTCATCTTTGTTTAGAAAATAAAATTACCTCTTTTGATCACGCTGATATTTATGGCGGATACACTACAGAGGAGCAGTTTGGTAACGCCTTCAAACAAAGCGGGATTCCACGCGAACAGGTTCAGTTGATCTCCAAATGCGGCATCCAATACCTAGCCGAATCCCGCGCCAATACCATAAAACATTATGACTACCGCAAGGAATATATCATTTGGTCGGCCGAACAATCCATTCAAAAGTTACAGTGTGACTATCTGGATGTTTTTTTATTGCATCGACCAAGCCCGTTGATGCAAGCTGACGAAATTGCCGAAGCAATAGAATACCTAAAAACCAACGGAATGATTCGTTCGTTTGGCGTAAGTAATTTTACGGCTAGTCAAACCGAATTGATTCGTCAAAAAACCCAAATCGAGTTCAATCAAATTCAATTTTCGGCTACTTATTTTGAGGCCATGCTCGATGGCAGTTTAGATTATATGCAACTACACGGCATTCAACCCATGGCCTGGAAACCATTGGGCACTGTTTTTCGCGAAAACTCTTCGCAAACTCAACGCTTAAAAACATTGCTCGAGCGTCTAACCATAAAATATGAGGCAGGCGCCGACACCCTTTTGTTGGCCTGGATTTTGCAACATCCCTCCAAAATTATACCGGTAGCCGGAACCGTAAATCCTGCTCGCATTCAATCGTTGATGAAAGCCAACACAATTACCTTAGACCTCGAAGATTGGTTTGCGATTTGGACGGAGAGCATGGGGAATAAAGTGCCTTAGATGATTGAAAAATTGATCCCGAAGCGTCAAAGAATTAGGAATTATGAGTTTTGAGTTATGAGTTTTGTACGTCCCTGACATAGGTTGACCACTTAAGTCAATTTATATGAAAGCAAATATTAAATTAATTAGCAAACAACGGAAGTTTTCTGAGGACTTTAAAAAGTCTATTGTTCATGAATTTGAAAGTGG
>VEQT01000075.1 GCA_018883065.1 Flavobacterium sp. | reverse complement strand
ACGGTACCCTCTACCCCATTTTGAATGCGCATTTTTTTAATGGTGTTGGCATCCCTATGCCTTATAAATCAATTACAGGTTTGGAACACATTGACAAAGTAATTGACATTGACCAAAGCCCGATTGGCCGTACACCTAGATCTAATCCCGCTACCTATACTGAAGTATTTTCTGAAATTAGAAACTTATTTACCCTAACTTCAGAAAGTATGATTCGCGGCTACAAAGCGGGCCGATTTAGTTTTAACGTGGCCGGCGGACGCTGTGAAACCTGCGAAGGATCGGGTGTACGCACTATAGAAATGAATTTCTTACCCGATGTATATGTAGAATGTGAAACCTGCCAAGGCAAACGATTTAATCGTGAAACGTTGGAAATTCGTTATAAAGGAAAATCCATCTCTGATGTACTGAACATGACTGTCGATGAGGCTGTTCCGTTTTTTGAACACTTGCCCAAAATTTACCGCAAACTTAAAACCATACAAGATGTGGGCTTGGGTTATATTAGTTTGGGCCAACAAAGCACCACTCTCTCTGGTGGAGAAGCACAACGCATTAAGTTGGCCGGTGAATTATCCAAAAAAGATACGGGAAATACTTTGTATATATTGGATGAACCTACAACAGGTTTGCATTTTGAAGACGTTCGGGTGCTGATGGAAGTCATTCAAAAACTGGTTGACAAAGGCAACAGCATTATCATAATTGAACACAACCTCGACGTAATCAAATTAGCCGATTACTTGATTGATATTGGTCCCGAAGGGGGAAAAGGGGGAGGAGAAATTGTAGCCCAAGGCACACCCGAAATGGTAATTAAAAACAAAAAAAGTTACACCGCTACATTTTTAAAAAAAGAGCTACTTTAGCGTGTTTGCTTTTTTTCAAACTTACTTAATTAAATTCTTACTATGAAAATTGAAGATTTTGACAACGAAGAAGACCGTATTATACACGATCGATTAAAACAAAAAACATGGAACGAAATTCGCACCAACGACAGTTGGGCGATTTTTAAAATTATGTCCGAATTCGTAAATGGCTTCGAAACCATGGGCCGAATTGGTCCTTGTGTTTCTATTTTTGGATCGGCGCGACTCAAACAAGACAATCCCTTTTGCTCTCTTGCCGAGGATATCGCTTTCAAAATAAGCAAAGCGGGCTATGGTATCATTACCGGTGGAGGTCCTGGCATCATGGAAGCTGGAAACAAAGGCGCTCATCAGGCAGGTGGCACGTCGGTGGGCCTAAACATTGAATTGCCTTTTGAACAGCATTACAATCCGTATATCGATCGAGATAAAAACTTAAATTTTGATTATTTTTTCGTGAGAAAAGTAATGTTTGTCAAATACTCCCAAGGATTTGTGGTTATGCCCGGTGGATTTGGCACGCTCGACGAATTGTTTGAAGCCATAACCTTGATTCAAACCAAAAAAGTAGCCAAATTCCCTATTATTTTAGTGGGTTCCGAATTTTGGTCGGGTCTTATTGATTGGATACAAAGGATTTTAGTTGAAAAACACCTTTGCGTAAATCCAGGAGATATGAACTTGATTAAAGTAGTAGATTCAGCCGATGAAGTCGTTAACATTTTGGATCAATTCTATAAAAAATACGATTTAAGTCCTAATTTTTAATCAAATTCGTCCCTATCCTATGCGCAGTGTTGTAATTTATTCTCTGCTTTTGGCCTGCCTTGGATTTACTTTTCAAACTAGTTTTGCCCAACATAGCAGTGTAATTTCGGCTACTTACAAGCCCGAAACGCATCAATTGCAGGTAGAACAGGAATTAACTTTTATAAACCAAACTTCGGACACCTTACAAAAAATTGTCTTGTATGATTGGAACCATGCCTATTCGGATAAAAATTCAGAGTTAGGCAAACGCTTCTCAGACGAATTTGTTCGTCGGTTTCACTTTGCTCCTAAAAAAGAGTTGGGTTATACCCAAATCAACGCTATTCAAACTGCAACGGGCCAAACATTGAGTTGGAGCAGATCGGCCGAAGGCATTGAACTGCTCGAAGTAAATCTACTAACTCGATTGCTTCCAGGAGCGTCTACACTACTAAATTTGACATATGTACTTCAATTTCCGTATGAAGAATTTACCCATTACGGATGGAACAACAAGGACGATTTGGCTGCTTGGGATTGTTTTTTAAGTCCGGCCGATTACGAAAATCATCAGTTTATTGCTTATACTAATGCCAATTTAGACGATGCGGCATTGGCGCCAATGAACTATAATTTAACCGTCAAAACTCCAGAAAACTATTCGGTAGTTTGTAATTTAGATGTGCTACAAACATCAGCAACATCCGCTCAATTTAGCGGAATTAACCGCAAACAACTGAGCTTGTCTATTCAAAAAAAATCAACCTTCAGTACGCATACAAACCAGGGAATAACGGTTTACACCAATTTAAAATGCAATCCCAAATTTGCCACTAAAAACGCAGCATCAATTGCGCAAATCATGAGCTATGTAAAGGAACGTATTGGAAATTATCCGCATAAAACGCTTACAGTTACCCAAGCCGATTACGACCGAAATCCCTTTTATGGACTCAACCAGCTTCCTTCATTTATCAGCCCGTTTTCGGCCGATTTATTATTTGAATTGCAATTTTTAAAAACCTACACCAACAACTTTTTGCGCAGCAGCATGCAGCTTGATTTTAGAAAAGACCATTGGGTAGTCGATGCGATTCAGTTGTACACCATGATGAATTACATGACGCGGTACCATCCTGAAATTAAAATGATGGGCAATTTGAATCGTTATTCTATTTTGCGTTCCTATCGCTTGATTAATATGGATTTTAATGAGCAATACGCCTATTACTTTTTGATCATGGCCCGACTTAATTTAGATCAAAGTTTGGCCGAACCAAAAGACCGATACTTGCGATTTAATGAAAAAATTGCAATGAAATACAAAGCCGGCTTGGCTTTAAATTACTTGGATAGTTACACCAATTACGTATGTGTAACGCCTTCAATTCAAGAATTTTATAGCACAAGCACAACAAACAAAAACACTGCTTTCGATTTTGAAAACAGTTTAAAAAGTCGAAGTTCTAAAACCATTGACTGGTTTTTTACCGAGTTAATCCAAAGCAACCACTCCATTGATTATGCATTTTCAAAAAGTAAAAAAAAGGGTGATTCTATTCAAGTTACCCTACAAAATAAGTCGGGCACAGCCGTGCCTATTCCAGTTTACGGACTAAAAAACAAAAAGGTGGTTTATTACAAGTGGTTTCAATCTGCCGCACGTGACACCACTTTTACAGTTTCTAAATTGTTTGCCGATACCTGGGTAATAAACTACAAAAATGAAGTACCCGAGTTCAATACGCGCAACAACTGGTTACGAACGAGTACTGTATTGGGTAATAACCGTCCGTTTAAATTTACGTTGATGAAGGATATTGAGGATCCCACATACAACCAATTGCTTTTTGTGCCCACGGTTGAATTCAATTTATATGATGGAGTTGCGCCTGGCTTGCGTTTGCATAACAAAACCGTATTGGCTAAACCCATCGTGTTTGATGTAAACCCCATGTATGCCACACTCAAAAAAACCGTGATTGGTCATTTCTCGGTTATGGTGAATGAATTTCAACAAAATGGAAATCCGTTTCAAACCATTTACGGAATGAGTGGGGCTTATTTTCATTATGCACCCGATGCCAGTTATTCAAAACTAAATCCGTTTGTCAGTTTTTATTTTAGAGAACCCGATTTGCGTGACAATCACCGAAAAATGCTTACCGTACGCTACAACAAAGTACACAAAGAAGTATCAAATTATGTATTTAATCCGATCCAGAATTATGAAATTTTGAGTTTAAAATACATGGATGTAAAGTCAGAGATTAACCACACGCTGCAATTTAGCTCGGGCGCACATGTGTCAAACGAAATTGGAAAATTATCAACCGAAATTCAGTACAGAGAAATGTATACACACAACCGACAAATAAAATTTAGATGGTATACAGGTGCTTTTTTATTTAATAAAAACCCCACCAACTATTTTGATTTTGGGTTGAGCAACCCCAATGATTATTTGTTTGAATACGACTTTTTTGGCCGATCTGAAACGGGTGGTTTATTTAGTCAACAGTATTTTTTAGCCGATGGTGGCTTTAAATCCAAAATTGCACCCTTTAGTACTAGACGCTGGATGAGTACTATAAATGTTAGTACAACCATTTGGAATTGGATAGAATACTACCATGATTTTGGTGTGCTTGAAAACAACAAGTCAAAAATGGATATGGTCTATGATGGCGGGATTTCACTCAGTTTGGTTCCTGATTATTTCGAGTTGTTCTTACCTGTTTATTCAAGTAATGGATGGGACATTAGCGAGCCACAATATGCACAGAGCATTCGATTTACATTCACATTTACGCCCAAAATTTTATTCTCGTTGTTTACCCGGAAGTGGTTTTAATCCGGTCAAATCCAACCCAAAAAATATACAATAGTTTTTACTAAATTTGTTTCCCAAAAGTTTAGCCATTACACATATGACACAAGATGCTCAAAATTCAAGCCTTTCTTTTGAAGATTTTAAAAAAGAAGTACTAAATGATTACAAAATCGCAACAATCAGCCGAGAATGTAGTTTATTAGGACGACGTGAAGTACTCACTGGAAAAGCTAAATTTGGCATCTTTGGCGACGGAAAAGAAGTGCCGCAATTGGCCATGGCTAAGGCCTTTCAAAATGGTGATTTTCGTTCGGGCTACTACCGCGACCAAACCTTTATGATGGCGATTGGCGCCCTAAACATTGAACAATTTTTTGCCGGATTATACGGCCATACCGATATCAACTTTGATCCGATGTCTGCCGGACGTCAAATGGGTGGTCACTTTGCTACCCACAGTTTGAACGAAGACGGCAGCTGGAAAAACCTTACCGAGCAAAAAAATTCCAGTGCCGATATCTCCCCTACAGCAGGGCAGATGCCTCGCTTATTGGGATTGGCCCAAGCATCCAAAATATACCGAAATGTAAAGGGAATTGATATGTCCACTTTCTCTATTGAAGGCAATGAATTAGCTTGGGGAACCATCGGAAATGCTTCAACCTCTGAGGGTTTATTTTTTGAAACCATAAATGCTGCAGGAGTATTGCAGGTTCCTATGATTATTAGTGTTTGGGATGATGAATACGGTATTTCGGTACACGCCAAACACCAAACCACCAAAGAAAATATCTCTGAAATTTTGGGTGGTTTCCAACGTGAAGACGAAGAAAATGGTTATGAAATTTTCAAAGTAAATGGTTGGGATTACGCCGAATTGGTTGCTACCTATCAAAAAGCAGCAACCCTTGCTAGAGCTGAACACATTCCTGTTTTGATACATGTTACCCAACTCACCCAGCCGCAAGGC
>VEQT01000004.1 GCA_018883065.1 Flavobacterium sp. | reverse complement strand
GCGTATTTTCATATTAATGTATATTTGTCGCCAATTAACGAAAACGTTTTCTTAACGTCAATAATTTTACATGTATGTCACAAAGTATTAATGCTTTTATTGAAGCAGTTGCCAAAAGAAATCCCAATGAGCCTGAGTTTATGCAGGCTGTTAAAGAAGTTGCTGAAACAGTAATTCCTTTTATTGAACAAAATAAAAAATACCAAAACAAAATGCTTTTGGAACGCATGGTGGAAGCTGAGCGTGTCATCATGTTTCGCGTAACTTGGATAGATGACGCCGGAAACACGCACGTAAATCGTGGCTATCGCATTCAGATGAATTCGGCTATAGGGCCTTATAAAGGAGGAATTCGTTTTCACCCTTCGGTAAACTTGAGCATCTTAAAATTCTTAGCATTCGAACAAACCTTTAAAAATAGCTTGACTACTTTGCCAATGGGTGGAGGAAAAGGTGGTGCTGATTTTGACCCAAAAGGAAAATCAGATATTGAAATTATGCGTTTTTGCCAAGCCTTTATGACGGAACTGTCAAAGCACATTGGCGCCGACACGGATGTTCCAGCAGGAGACATTGGCGTGGGCGGACGTGAGGTAGGATATATGTTTGGCCAATACAAAAAACTACGCAACGAATTTACGGGTGTATTAACCGGAAAAGGTATTTCATTTGGTGGATCATTAATTCGTCCAGAAGCTACCGGATACGGAAACGTATACTTTGCACAAAGCATGTTGGGTACCAAAGGCGATAGCTTTGCCGGAAAAACAGTTGTAGTTTCAGGATCTGGAAACGTGGCGCAATACGCGGCCGAGAAAGCCACTCAATTGGGCGGAAAAGTAGTTACCCTTTCTGATTCAGCAGGATATATTTATGATGCCGATGGTATTGACGCTGAGAAATTGGCCTATGTAATGGAAATCAAAAACGTAAACTACGGTCGCATCAGTGATTATTTGACTAAATATCCCAATGCAAAATATGTGGCAGGCAAACGTCCTTGGGAAGTAAAATGTGACATTGCGTTGCCCTGTGCTACGCAAAACGAACTCAACGAAGAAGAGGCAAAACTATTGGTTGCCAATGGCTGTATTTGTGTATCTGAAGGCGCCAATATGCCGTCTACTCCAGAGGCCGTTGAGGTGTTTCAACACGCTAAAATTTTATTTGCTCCTGGAAAAGCGTCAAATGCAGGTGGAGTAGCAACCTCTGGTTTAGAGATGTCTCAAAACTCCTTGCGTTTAAGCTGGACGAGCGAAGAAGTAGACGAGCGTTTAAAAAACATTATGCTAAACATTCACGCATCTTGCGTAAAATATGGCGCAGATGCAACTGGCCACATTGATTATGTGAAAGGCGCTAACATTGCAGGCTTTGTAAAAGTTGCCGATGCTATGTTGGGTCAAGGTGTAGTTTAAATTCACAATCTAATCCTATAAAAGCCCGCTGTTTAATCTAAATAGCGGGCTTTTTTTAGCTTGTTATGTACGTTAGATTTTCTTGCGTTTATACTATATTTGCTACGCTATTTCAGCTTTCTATGAAAAATGTACTACAGCTTTTATTTCTATTCGGGTGTTTTACTTCCCTTTTTGCACAACCCAATGCGCTTTGGAAGGGTTACTTTTCCTACAACGAAATTGTAGATTTGGGAGAATCGGCTTCAAAGGTGTATGCCGCTTCTGAAAATGCAGTGTTTTCACAAGATGTTTTAACAGAAAACATCAAAACCACCAATACCATTGATGGCCTTTCGGGTCAAACGATTTCAGCAATTTACCACAGCGAGCTGCTACACAAAACACTAGTGGGTTATGATAACGGCTTGTTGATTGTAGTAAATGAACTCGACGGATCTATGCGTACTGTTGTAGATATTTTAAACAAAACATTGCCTCCAAACCTTAAAAAAATCAATCACATGATGGAGCACCAAAACACCATTTATTTGTCGTGTGATTTTGGAATTGTGCAATATCATTTGGACACACTTACCTTTGGAGATACCTATTTTATTGGCAATAATGGCGCTCAAATTAGTGTAAAACAAACGGCTGTACTCAATGGCGATTTGTTTGCGGCAACGGCTTTAAATGGGATCCGTAAGGCCACAATTGACAATCCCAATTTAAATGATTACAACCAATGGACCACGCTTGACTCAAACAGCTGGAACGGCATTGAAACGTTTGGAAACAATTTGTTCGCGGTAACCAATTTGGGTTCAGTCTACCAATGGAATGGTACAAATTTTCTAACCTACATCAACCTGAACCAGCCCTCAGTTGATATGCGTACCTGCAACAACTACCTTGTATTTGCTACCGCCGACAAAGTAAGTGTGTATGATACTGATATGGTGTTGGTGCGTCAAATCCAAAATGCTGAGGTGAGTTCAACTCCTGTACAATTTAGTTGTGCTTCGGTAAAAAACAACACCATTTATTTAGGAACTGTTGCCCATGGTTTACACACTACTTCATTGACTCCTTCGGCTTTTGAAAACATCACTCCTGACGGACCTTTGCGCAACAATATCTTTTCAATTACCAAATCGCCAAGTGCTTTATGGGCTGTTTACGGCGATTATACCGTATCCTACAATCCATTTCCGCTAGACTATTATGGCATCAGCAAGTTTGCCGCCGATTCAGGATGGTTAAATATCAATTACGCTGATGTGCAAATGGCAGTTGGTGCCGAAGTGGCGTCTATGGTTCGAGTGACCGTTAATCCAACCGACGAAAATCAAGTATTTGCCAGTTCATTTCACTCCGGTCTATTAGCCATTGAAAACGATATGCCCAGCGTGTTGTTTAACCAAACCAATAGTGGTTTAGAAGCGCCTAGTGTGGCCAATACGGTCCGTATAAACGGTACCGCATTTGATAAAAATGGGAATTTATGGGTTTCAAATAGCATCATTAAAAACGCACTTAAAGTTAAAAAAACCAATGGGCAGTGGCAGTCTTATAATTTAGAATCGCAAGTTAATTCGGTAGGCACACTCAACATTGGACGCCTTACCATTGACAAGAATGGCACCAAATGGATGTGCACCCGAAGTGATGGAATTATTGCATTTAATGAAGGGTACAACAATCTGTTTAAGAAAATAAATTTTGGTTCCGAGCTTGGGAATTTACCGTCAAAAGACGTTCGGGTTACGGCCATAGACAACAACAATCAGCTGTGGATTGGCACACTACAAGGTTTACGCGTGCTGTCAAGTGTGGATAATTATTTGTCTTCGGGACAAATGACAACCTATCCAATAATTATTTTGGAAGATAATTTGGCTCAAGAATTATTGTATGAGCAATTCATAACAGACATTGAAGTGGACGGAGCCAACAACAAATGGATTGGCACTGCCGATTCGGGCGTATTTCAAGTTTCGCCCGATGGACAACAAACCCTGCGTCAGTTTACCAGTGCCAATTCCCCCTTACCCAGCAACGGAATCAATGACATAGCCATAGACCCACAATCTGGAGAAGTATTTTTTGCCACCTCAAAAGGGATGGTCTCATTTAAAGGAACGGCTACGGCTGCCAACGACGATTTAAACAACGTATTTATATACCCCAATCCGGTTCGTCCTGATTTTGAAGGCACGGTAAAAATAAGTGGGTTGATGGACGATGCAAATGTGAAAATCAGTGATATAGAAGGTAACTTGGTATTTGAAGCCATTGCTCAGGGCGGAACCTTGGAGTGGGATACTACTGCATTTGGTAAATACCGCGTGGCCTCGGGTGTGTACATGGTTTTCATTTCTTCTAAAGATGCAGCGCAAACAAAAGTCAAAAAAGTGATGATCATTCGATAAGCGCAGAACATGCAAATCAAAACCAAAGCAATTGTTCTCTCGGCCATTAAATACCAAGAAAGCAGCTTGATTGTAAAATGTTTTACCCAATCTGATGGCCTGAAATCCTACTTTGTTCGCGCAGCCTTTGCTACAAAATCAGCTAAACTTGGCGGTGCTAAAATTGCCTATTTTCAACCCATGACACTTTTGGAAATTGAAGCCGTTCACAAAAATAAAGGAACGTTGGAGCATTTCAAAGAAATCAAAATCGCAACACCTTATCAAACCATACCCACTGACGTAGTAAAAAGTAGCATTTTACTTTTTTTGGCCGAACTGTTGCAAACTTCTATTCAAGAGGAAGAGAAAAATGCCGCTTTTTTTGCATTTATCGAGACGACTTTAATTTGGCTGGATACGCATGCCCATACGGCTAATTTTCACTTGGTTTTTTTATTTGAAACTGCAAAATACCTCGGATTTTATCCCGATGTTTCCGAAATAGACTTGCCCTATTTTAATACTCAAGAAGGGCAGTTTTCTGATACATTAGCCATTGGAACGCTAAACGAACAAGAAACATCCTTGTTTAAACGGGGCTTGAATTTGCAATTTGATTCTGATCAAAAATCCTTTCACGTTTCGGAACGCCAACAACTACTAAAAATAATCATTGATTATTATGCCCAACACCTGAGCGGATTTAAACACCCCAAATCGCTTGAAGTACTCAAAGCGGTTTTTAGTTGAGGGGGGAGTTGGAAGATGGAAGCAGGAAGTTTTTCATGTATACTGAGAACGACTGATCAGAAATTCCAATCAATAAATTCCAAATTACAATTCACTTTATAGCACAACCGGAGACTTCTCCGACCATTGGATTTGGCAGGGTTCCTCATAGCGATAGCATAGGTCCAAAATTTTCGCAACACAGATTTTTAAAATTTGAGAAATAAGGATAATTTTTTCGTTTTTATTTATTTCTACAATCCGTGTTCCAAAACCAAAAGAGCAAGAGAATCTTGCCTGTCAACAGACTGGATTGCGACTTAGCGTCCCGAAACTTCGGGATTGCGAGAGATACAGAGTTATAAATCTCCAATTAAAAATTTCAAATACCAAATGGTCGCTTCAAGACGGAATCTATAAATCATTCCATTTTTCAATCTTTACATCTTCTAAACGAACAACAGAGAACTGACAACCAAAAACCAATCAAAAATTCTTACTTTCGCACATTGATTTTAGAAAACGGAATTATGAGTACTAAATTCTCCGAATACAAAGGCTTAGACCTCCCCACAGTTGCCTCTGAAATACTTGATTTTTGGAAAAAAGAACAAATTTTCGAGCAAAGTATAAGCAGTCGCGAAGGGCACACTCCCTATGTGTTTTTTGAAGGACCTCCTTCAGCCAATGGGTTACCCGGTATCCATCACGTAATGGCGCGTGCGATCAAAGATATTTTTTGTCGCTATAAAACCCAAAAAGGATTTCAAGTAAAACGAAAAGCAGGTTGGGATACGCATGGTTTGCCTGTAGAATTGGGTACAGAGAAAGAATTAGGCATTACCAAAGAAGATATTGGCCAAAAGATAACAGTCGAAGAATACAACGAAGCTTGTAAACGCACCGTGATGCGTTACACGGATGTTTGGAATGACCTCACCGAAAAAATGGGGTACTGGGTAGACATGAAAGACCCTTATGTAACCTATACTTCCAAATATATGGAAAGCGTATGGTGGTTGTTGCAACAGATTTATCAAAAAGATTTGATGTACAAAGGCTATACCATACAGCCTTATTCTCCCAAAGCAGGTACGGGTTTGAGCTCACACGAGGTGAATCAACCCGGAAGCTACCGCGACGTAACTGACACCACAATAGTGGCGCAATTTTTAGCTAAGCCCGAAAGCTTACCCGCTTTTTTACAGGGATTTGGCTCCATTCATTTCTTGGCTTGGACAACTACGCCTTGGACATTGCCAAGCAACACGGCACTCACTGTTGGTCCTAAAATAGAATATGCTTTAGTACGCACCTTCAACCAATATACGTTTGAACCCATTCAGGTGGTATTGGCCAAAAATTTGGTAGGCAAACAATTCAGTAAACCGTATGTTGCGTGTGAAGCCGATGCCGATTTGGCCAACTACAAGGCAGGTGACAAAACCATTCCCTATCAAGTGCTTGCCAGTTTTGTAGGCCAAGATTTAGTAGGTATTCGCTACGAACAATTGTTGCCATTCGCCTTGCCGTATCAACATCCAGAAGATGCGTTCCGCGTAATTTCGGGGGATTTTGTGACCACAGAAGATGGAACCGGAATTGTACATACCGCGCCAACATTTGGTGCCGATGACGCGAAAGTAGCCAAAGAAGCTGTGCCCGAAGTACCGCCTATGTTGGTGTTGGATGCAAACGGGAATCCCGTTCCTTTGGTTGATTTGCAAGGAAAATTCACTTCACAGGTAGGCCCATACGCTGGCAAATATGTTAAAAACGAATACTACGAAGCGGGGGAAGCACCCGAGCGTTCGGTAGATGTAGAAATTGCCATCCAATTAAAAGAAGAAAACAAAGCCTTTAAGGTAGAGAAATACGTGCACAGCTATCCCCATTGCTGGCGCACCGACAAACCCATTTTATACTATCCGCTTGATTCGTGGTTCATCAAAGTAACCGAGATCAAAGACCGGATGTTTGACTTGAACGACAGCATCAATTGGAAACCCAAAGCTACTGGCGAAGGCCGATTTGGCAATTGGCTAAAAAACGCCAACGACTGGAACTTGTCGCGTTCTCGCTACTGGGGAATTCCGTTGCCGATTTGGCGCACCGAAGACAAAACCGAAGAAATTCTGATTGGCTCGGTTGCGCAATTGGTCGAAGAAATTCATAAATCGATGGCGGCAGGATGGCAACAAACCAATCCGTTTGCCGGCTTTGAAGTAGGCAATATGTCTGAGGCCAATTACAATTTGGTCGATTTACACAAAAATGTGGTGGATGCCATTGTGTTGGTTTCGCCTTCGGGTAAACCGATGCATCGCGAAGCCGATTTGATAGACGTCTGGTTTGATTCGGGCGCCATGCCTTATGCGCAGTGGCATTATCCGTTTGAAAATAAGGATTTGATTGACGACAACAAAGCATTCCCGGCTGATTTTATTGCCGAGGGCGTTGACCAAACCCGCGGCTGGTTTTATACGCTGCACGCCATTGGCACCTTGGTGTTTGATAAAATTGCCTACAAAAATGTGGTGTCTAATGGATTAGTTTTAGACAAAAACGGTCAAAAAATGTCCAAGCGATTGGGCAATGCGGTTGATCCGTTTGAAACCCTAAAAGAATATGGCCCCGATGCCACACGCTGGTATATGATTGCCAATGCCAATCCGTGGGACAACTTAAAATTTGATATTGAAGGGGTGGCCGAAGTGCGTCGCAAATTCTTTGGCACCTTGTACAATACCTATTCGTTCTTTGCCTTATATGCCAACATTGATGGATTTTCCTATTCCGAAGCCGAAATTCCACTTGAACAACGTCCCGAAATTGACCAATGGATCATCTCGGAACTGCAAAGCTTGATTCAAGAAGTTGATATGGCCTACGCCGATTATGAGCCTACCAAGGCCGCACGCGCCATCTCGGAATTTGTGCAAGAAAACTTGAGTAACTGGTATGTACGTTTGTGCCGTAGACGATTTTGGAAAGGCGACTATGCCCAAGATAAAATTGCGGCCTACCAAACCTTATATACTTGCTTGCTCACCGTGAGTAAATTGGGCGCTCCAATTGCTCCGTTTTTCATGGATCAACTTTACAGAGACTTAACACAAGCTACACATTCAGTGGAATTTGAGTCTGTACATTTGGCGAAATTTCCAATTTTCGTTGAAAACTTTGTTGATAAAAAGTTGGAGCGTAAAATGCAAAAAGCACAGACCATTTCATCTTTAGTTTTATCCTTGCGTAAGAAGGAAATGATTAAGGTGCGTCAACCGCTGCAAAGGGTAATGATTCCGGTACTTGACGCCAATCAACGGGAAGAAATTGAGGCCATTTCAGACCTCATTAAAGCCGAAGTAAACGTAAAAGAAATCGAATTATTAGACGATGCATCGGGCATTTTAGTGAAGCAAATTAAACCCAATTTCAAGGCCTTGGGTCCGCGATTTGGTAAAGATATGGGTTTGATTTCCAAAGAGATACAATCATTTACGGCGGATCAAATTAACCAATTGGACCGCGATGGGGAGTTGGCTATTGTTATCTCAGGAAAACCAATAACTTTATCGTTGGCTGATGTAGAAATTTCTTCGCAGGACATCGAAGGCTGGTTGGTGGCTCACGCAGACGGATTGACCGTTGCCCTAGACATCACCCTTTCTGAAGTTTTAATTCAAGAAGGAATTGCTCGGGAATTAGTCAATCGAATTCAAAATATTCGAAAGGATTCCGGATTTGAAGTGACCGATAAGATTCAACTTTTTTTGCAACAGAACGCGCAAGTTGAAGCAGCGGTTCGGGCTAATGAGCAGTACATCAAATCGGAAACCTTAACCGAATCGATACAGTTTAAAGCCGAAGTAAATGGTGGAATTGACATTGAATTTGACGAGATAAAAACGAGAATACTAATTACAAAATAATACGATTATGGTTGATGAAATTGCACGATACTCCGACGCCGATTTGGCTGAGTTCAAAGAACTAATCCTGAAAAAAATACAAAAAGCGCAAGCTGATTTAGATTTAATCAAAAGCGCCTATATGAATGATTTAAACAACGGAACCGACGATACGTCACCAACATTTAAAGCATTTGAAGAAGGCAGCGAAACGATGTCAAAAGAAGCCAATTCGCAGTTGGCGATTCGCCAAGAAAAATTTATCCGAGACTTGAAAAACGCCTTGTTTAGAGTAGAAAATAAAACCTATGGTGTATGTAAGGTTACTGGCAAACTAATCAGCAAAGAACGCCTTTTGATTGTGCCACACGCGACCATGAGTATCGAGGCAAAAAACCTACAACGTTAGGCCACAACAGTGTAAAATTAACGCTCCTTCCGGAGCGTTTTTTATAGAAAATAATACTATTTTTGGGCCATCAAAACACATCCATGACCTTACGCAAAGCCTATTTATTGATTTTCATCATTTTGTTGGTGGATCAAGTTTCTAAAATTTACATCAAAACCAATTTTATATTGGGCGAAGAAATTAATGTCTTTTCTTGGTTCAAAATTTTATTCATCGAAAACGAAGGAATGGCGTGGGGAACAGAAATTCCCGGGGCCTATGGGAAGTTAATCCTCACCTCTTTTCGGTTAGTTGCTGTTACTGCAATTGGCTATTGGTTGTGGGACGCCGTGCGCAAAAATGGATCAACCTATTTAGTTGTGGCCATTGCTTTAATTTTGGCTGGCGCATTTGGAAACATTATTGATTCGGTGTTTTACGGGGTGTGCTTTGACGATAGTCGCCTACAATTGGCTACTTTATTTGCCGAAAAACCATACGGAAGCTTGTTTCACGGAAAAGTGGTAGATATGCTCTATTTCCCTATCGTAGACACTCAATTTCCTGAAGGACTTCCTTTGGTGGGTGGAAAACCGTTTAAATTCTTCAACGCCATTTTTAACGTGGCTGATGTAGCCATTTCTACAGGTGTGGGCATTTTAATTGTGTTCAACAAAAAAGCATTTACACCAAGCACAAATTAATCGTACCCGGTAAACCTTTTCGCCTTTATTTTGACTCTGTATGTTTAACATACATCAATTGGCACACTTTATCCATAGCTTTAAAAATAGACAAATCAAAATGTGCTGAATGGGTGATGCTGGTTAAGGTAACCACCGCATTGTATAACTCCTCATGATTCTCACGGGCAATGCGTTCAACACATACGATTGTATTTTGGCCTTTTGGAGAATCTGAAACAATGATTTCCTGCGTATTCCCATCGATTGCAAATAATAAACTCTTGCTCATATTGATTAAATTGATGGTGGTGTTTATTGGTGAAAATGGCAGCGGCCGCTTGCGTCGGTAGTTCTTTTTTTGCACCTCGCCCCTTTTTTGGTTGTGCCGGTGCATTGTGTTGCCAAAGATCCCGATGAGTGGGTTGTTTTTTTGTCACAACAATTGGTTCCTACCCGCTTGTCGTGTACTTTACACACACAACTGTTTGACTTACTTCGGTTGCATTCGAAGCATAACAATTGAATGTTTGAAACCGTGCTACTTCCGCCACAAGAAAACGGCGTAATGTGATCGTATTCTAAATTAGATGAGCTACCACAGCACTGGCAAACGCCGCCATCTCTGGTATATACAATTTTTTTTATGGTTTGCGATACGTATCGACTTTGTGAAAAACAACAAAAAGTGACCAATAAAAAGGAGGCAAGGAATAGTAATTTTTTCATCGTACAGCTAAATTTAATTTGATTTTTGAGTTAACTCAGGCCCGTTGGATGTCGCCACAAACGTTCTACAAATTAAAAGAAGTGCCTACATTCAAGTATAATTGATTGTGAAAACGAGCGTATCCTTCTACATGTTTCTTATAGTATTTTATCGGCAAACCTGCTTCAGCATAGACTCCAAATCCCGAAGAGAAAAACCAACGAAATCCCAAATGACCTCCAAAATTTTTAAAGCTCAAATCCAAGCCGGGATATACATCCATTTTGGGTTTAAGTCCCAAGACATCTCCTATGTGGGCATTGAAACGTGCCTTGATGTCCATTAAATCCTTGGCATAGGGCGTGCTTCCGTCCTTATAATTATCGGTCGACAACAAATACGTGGCCGCCACCCCAACGGAAATGTTCTCGGCTAATCCTTTATCAACTGAAGCATGGATCCCATTGGCATACTCTTGCATGTTGAAACCCACTTGAAACTTCGTGTCTTTTTTTCCTCTAAAAGCCTGTCCATAAGTAATAACACTTACACACAATACGGCCCATACTATACTCTTTTTCATGCTAGTTGATTTTGAAGTCAAAAATAATAAACGTTTTTAATTTCTGCCTTTTTCAGTAGGATACAAACTGGGCAAAGGTTCACTTTGCCAATAGCGTTTAGAATCTACATCCATAATAGTCAAAGGTCCTTGGAATGCGGCACCCGTATCTACGTTCCAAATGCTTGCCATTTGCACAGGGATTGTTTTGCCTATACGGGTAACTGGAGTGTGGCCAATAAATATTTCTGTATAATGTGTGAGGCGTTTTGGATAACTAACATCGCTTGACATAAGTGTCTTATCAAGCCCAACTGCCATCTCCCACAAGGTGCGGTCCCAATACATTAGTTTTGGAAAATGCTCGTAGATTACACCATTCATATTGGTGAATCCCGCATGTACAAATAAACGATTGTTTTCGTCAAGAAAATAATTTTGAAGGCTTTGTAAAAAATGGACGTGCTTCAGTTTGGTCTCAGCGGTTACCTTTTCGTAGGCTAAAATTGTGGAAGATCCGCCGTGTTCGCGCCACAACTCATTATTTTGCTTCCCCTCAAGCCATTCACACAACAAATCATCGTGATTTCCTCGAATAAAAATACAGCCATACCTAAGGCGAAGATCAATGAGAAAATCGAGCACTTGCGGCGACTGACTCCAGCCATCAACATAGTCGCCCAAAAAAATTAGTCGATCCGCCGGAGTAACTGCAGCACGTTCCAAAACTTGGTGTAGTGCACGTAAACCGCCATGAATATCTCCAATTACAAAGGTGCGCATAGTGTTTTTTGAGTAGAACAATAGTAGGTAAAATAGTTTGAACTTTAACATTTATTACATAAAATCTACATCAACAAGGCGCATACTACTGTTAGTTTTACACTATTGAATTTCTCGAGATTTTCGTTCTTATTTTATTGTACCATTTAAACTTTTTACACACCATGAAAAAACTATTTATTCCAGTATTTGCCTCAATCCTTATCGGATTTTCTGCACAAGCCCAAACGTCTAAAATTGAATTAGAAAAACTATTTGGTCCGCTTGTAAATCAAGAAGTGCCTGTCTCACTCCAAGCCAAACAAGCCTCTAGCTTTGAACAGGTACTGCCTGTTTTTGGACAAAAGGGAGGCAAAATTGTACTCGTTGTAAACGAATACGGCATTAAAAATTTCTACACGTCCAAAGGCGTAGTAGCCAATTCAGCAAGCATGGCTCAATTGGAATCCCGTTTAAATGCCAGCAACAGTAGCACAGAACGTTGCGGATTTTTTTGCTGGTTAGGCATCATTAAAGAGATCATGACCATCTTACTTGAAGTTTTTAATCCTTAATTCATCTGCGCTTTTGTTTGCATAACGCAGGCAAAAGCGCTTTTTATTTTTCTGTCATGAAAAAACCACTACTTTTCGTGTTGTTTGCTGCATTGTATTCGTGCCAAGCGATTTCCATCTTACAAAACCAAAAAATAACACTAGCTACCGATAAGGTCAGTTTTGATCCATCACAAAAACTGCTGTACATTCCGGCGCAAATAAACCAAAAAACCACACAATTAGCATTTGATACTGGCGCGATGTTTTCGGGTATATTTTCGGCTGAATCAATTTGTCCAAACGAGTTAAAATATGCCAAACGGTTTGGCTCGGTGTTTGGAGCTGATCACAAAAAACAAGCACAAAAATTGGTGGTATTGCCTGTGAGTAGTCCCCTATTTAATAGTGAAAACAAAGTGTTTGCTGCAGTAAATATGCAACAAAGTGTGTGCAAAAATCCCGAAAATCGGTTACAAGGCGTGTATGGCATGGACTTGTTTTTTCATCAAGAGAAAGCCTTGTCTTTGTCGTTTTCAACTAGCTGTATGCAATTGTTAACCAACGCCGATGCAGTCAAAAAAGCAAACGAGGAAGGATATATGATGCTGTCCAGTACGTGCAAACGAAACACATTATTGGTCTCGGCCAAGATTGAAAACAAACCGTTTTGGTTTAAACTAGATAGTGGTTTTGAAGGAACTATGGCAGTGCCTTATTCGTCAAAAAACAATTTTCAAAATCGAGTGAAAACCAGTTATGATGGATCGGCCTTTCAGACGGCTATGAGCAGAACATATGGTCATGAAGTGTTTTACAGTAAAATGCCGTTTGTATTGGGTGAATTTACAAACCAGCAACAATGTGTTGAATCTAGTAGTATTAAGTACCCATTGCTGGGCATTCGATTTATGCGCGGCTTTGACTGGATTTTTGATTTCAAGAACAAAAAAATCTATGCCAAACGCAATGGATTGCAAATACCAGAAACGTACACAAATTTATTTCCGTATCAAACGGAAGCCAGCGATAAATTGCGCATCAGTTTAAAAGCGGTACATGCAAAGTCTTTTCGTTTAGGTGATGAAATACTGGCAGTTAACGGGCAAAAAGTAACCGCTGAAAACCGTTGTGAAATGCAACGATTACTGAATTCGACTCTAGACTGGGGACAATTAGAGTTGGTTGTTTCTGGCTCAAACTAATGTGTGAAATCCAATGAAGTGCTGGGTAATAATTGGGGTTTGTTTGCTGTGTTGGAGTGCTGTTTTTGGCCATTCCTATACAGAAGATCCCACGCGCATAGTGCACGAAATGGCACGAGAAATACAGGCAATACGCATACACTATTTAAAACAGATTCAACTGTTGGAGGAAAAAATGCAACAACAAATAAGCTTATTTCAAGGTGAACCAACGCACGAGGAACGCACAACTAACATCAGTAACTACTTGGTTGAATTGGCTGAAATTCGAAGACTTCAAGTGGAGCAAAACAACGAAATCACCAAAATAAAATACCTTAAGGGGCTGCAGATTATTAAATTATTGTATGAAAAAGTATTGGGATTAGATCACCATTTTGCTTCGTCGCGATCGTTTCAAGAACTCAACAATATGGCCAATCCCAACCAGTATAAAGAGTTCATTAAATTCAAAGAAGTGGTTCAAGCCAAACGAGAAAAGAAATCCCTGGTAGATTTACCAGCCTTGCTTAGCGGAAACACCATTATTACTGTGGTTCAATCGGTGACTAATTTGGTAAATTCGAGTATTTCAAAAGAAGAAAAAGAGAAAGAATTGGCTGCGGTTGCTTGCTTGTTAGACTTTAGTCTGCGGATGCAAACCGACCTCAACACCATATATTTTGAGACCGCCTATTTACAGAGCAGTAACCTAAAAATTAAACAAGACATAGAATTGTTGTTTAAAGAGTACACCAAACCCATTGGCTACAGCAACAGTTTAGAAGGCTGCCGAACCAGTGACGATTGGGAAGTGATCTCGCAAAAAACAGAAGAATACTTGCAAAAAATGAAGTCGAATTCGGGGGCAAAGCAATACAAATTACAAATCAACATGGAGTTTCCGGTTGATCGGTTGTTGCAGTTTATTGCGCAATACAACAACTTTATTGACCAAGGCGCCAAGCATTACGAGAAATTTAAAATTATCGTAAACAGTTACGAAAACGAGAAGCAGTGCGAAGTACAATTGCCTGCTGAGTATAAAAAATTAAAATCCGATATCGATTTTGCCATCGAAAAATTTAACGTGGCCTATAAACCCGTTGAAATCAATGGCACAAAGATGAAAGAAATTCTCTACGGATTAAACGAATTTGATTAGTTGCTTGATCAAATATTTGAGTTCTTTGTGTTTTGAAGCGGCAATCAATTGGGGATTGCCGCTTTTTTTATGCGCGCTTTACCAAAGTTGAACTGGCTTGGGCTGTACTAAACACAATCAAATCGGCAATGTTTACATGATACGGACGGGTAAGCACAAAGTGAATAATGTCGGCTATATCTTCGGGTAGCAAGGGCTGAAATCCTTTGTATACTTTGGCTGCGCGTTCTTGATCGCCCTTAAACCGTACCTCCGAAAATTCAGTGGCCACCATACCCGGGTGAATCGCACCCACTTTTATGCCATAGGGATTTAAATCCATTCGCATGGCGTGATTCAAGGCTTCAACAGCATGTTTGGTGGCGCAATACACATTGCCGTTGGGGTATACTTCTTTTCCAGCTGTAGAGCCAATGTGAATAATATGACCGGCTTCGCGCGCTATCATTTGCGGAATAATGGCCTTTGAAACATACAACAACCCCTTCAGGTTAATGTCAATCATGGCGTCCCAATCGGTGATGCTGCCCGTTTGAATTGGATCAAGGCCATGGGCATTTCCGGCATTATTGAGTAAAATATCAATTTGGTCAAATGGCGCTGGCAAGGAAGTAATGGCGTCAACCACTGCTTGATTGTCACGCACATCAAAACACAGTGTATGAACTTGGGTAAAAACCGAGAGTTCTTGCTGTAAAGATTCCAAACGGTCTTTTCGACGGCCACAAAGCACCAATATAAATTGATTTTTGGCCAATAATCGAGCTGTTGCCCGGCCTATTCCGCTGGTTGCTCCTGTAATGAGTATGGTTTTCATGGGTTATGTATGGGTTATGAGCTAAAAGGAATTTCAATGCCTTTACTGAGGAATCAAATTGACTTCTAGCGTTTGGGGAATTACGTGGCATTCATCAGCGGTAACTGTGAGGGGTGCCGAGGTAAAAGGAATGTAGCCCTCTTTTGAAACCGAAATAATATAGGTTCCTTGTCGTTCGTAGGCGCCCGAGAAAACGGTGCTCCCTGGGTAATATTCAAGCGGTTCAACATAACTGCCTTCGGTGGCGATTACGCTTATACCGGTAGTTTCAAAAGTACTGCTGCTGTTCAATCGCACCTGTACGTTGAGCCCTGCGCGAGCTTCGGTGGTGCAAAAAATGTCGTCTTGCGGTGAATCTTCACAAGTCGAGGCCGTCAAAAAAGGCAAACAAAAACACAACAGCAGTACTTTTTTCATTGTTTTAGATCTTACAAATCAAACTTAATGCCTTGCGCCAAAGGCAAACTTGTGGTGTAATTGATGGTGTTGGTTTGTCTACGCATGTATACTTTCCAAGCATCAGAACCTGATTCACGACCGCCTCCGGTTTCTTTTTCGCCACCAAATGCGCCACCAATTTCGGCGCCTGAAGTACCAATGTTTACGTTGGCAATTCCACAATCAGAACCCGCTACCGACAAGAAGGCTTCGGCCTCTCTCAAGTTGTTGGTCATAATCGCTGAGGATAATCCTTGCGCCACGCCATTTTGAATTTCAATGGCTTGGGTAACGTCTCCACTGTATTTTAAAAGGTATAAAACCGGTGCAAAGGTTTCATGTTGCACAATTTGAAAGTGATTTTGTGCTTCGGCAATCGCAGGTTTTACATAACAACCGCTCTCGTAGCCTTCGCCGCTTAAAACGCCACCGGGCACAATCAATTTTCCGCCTTCGGCCACAACTTGGTCTAAGGCACGTTGGTAGGCTTCCACCGCTTGCACATCAATCAGCGGGCCTACGTGGTTGTGTTGATCTAATGGGTTTCCGATGCGCAATTGGCCATAAGCCCCGACAATGGCATCGCGTACTTTATCGTAAATACTTTCGTGAATAATCAATCGACGAGTTGAGGTACAACGTTGTCCAGCTGTTCCCACGGCACCAAAAACAGCACCAATTACCGTCATTTTGATGTCGGCATCGGGAGTCACAATGATGGCGTTGTTTCCGCCCAATTCCAATAAGGATCTGCCCAATCTACCGGCAACAGCTTGGGCAACTAATTTACCCATACGTGTTGATCCGGTGGCCGAAACCAAAGGCACTCGGGTATCGGCAGTCATTAACTCGCCTATTTTGTAATCGCCATTGATCAAACACGAAATCCCTTCGGGCATGTTGTTTTCTTTGAGGACCTCAGCAATAATATTTTGACACGCAATGCCACAAAGTGGCGTTTTTTCTGAAGGTTTCCAGATGCACACATCGCCTGCAATCCAAGCCAAGGCCGTGTTCCAAGACCAAACGGCAACCGGGAAGTTAAAAGCCGAAATAATTCCTACTACTCCCAACGAATGGTATTGCTCGTACATGCGGTGCCCTGGGCGCTCCGAATGCATCGTAAGTCCGTGCAACTGACGAGATAAACCCACTGCAAAATCGCAGATGTCGATCATTTCTTGTACTTCGCCATAACCCTCTTGCAAGGATTTCCCCATTTCATACGAAACCAATTTGCCTAAAGCCTCTTTGTGCTTGCGTAATTTTTCGCCAAACTGACGTACCAATTCACCGCGTTGTGGAGCCGGCATTAGTTTAAAGGTTTTAAAAGCGGCTGTAGCGGCTTGCATGGCGCGCTCATAATCTTCGGGAGTAGATTGTTTTACTTTTCCTATTAATTGGCCATCAACTGGAGAGTAACTTTCTAAAAGTGTGCCATTTGAAAAGTTGTGTTGGCCAGTAGAAGTTCCTTCGTTAATGTCTTTTACGCCCAATTGCGCCAAGGCTTCTTTCATGCCAAATTGGTCTGCTTGTGTATTCATCATCTTGTATTGTTTCGTATTAATTTTCTATTTGGTGTATCTCGGATCTGAAGGCATTTCGGTTCCACATTCGCTGCACGTTCTTAACTCTTGGTCGTTGTAAAAATGAGTGAAATGAGGTAAAAAGTCTGTTTCTATGTTTTGCAATTCAAAGTACACTTCGTACAATTTATGGTTGCAATTGTCGCAATGCCATACTAAACCATCGGTGAAGCCTTTGCCAGCTCGTTTGCGTTCTATGACCAAGCCAATTGAGTTTTCAGACCTAACCGGGGAATGCGGAACTTTAGCCGGATGTAAATACATATCGCCAGCCTGCAATTGCATTTCCTTGCGTTGGCCATCTTCTTGAATCACTACGGTAATGTTTCCTTCTAATTGGTAAAACAACTCTTCGGTTTCATTGTAGTGGTAATCTTTTCGGGCATTGGGCCCGGCCACAATCATTACTATAAAATCGCCCGAATCAACATAAACATTTTTGTTGCCCACGGGTGGTTTGAGCAAATGACGGTTGTCTTTAATCCATTGATTTAAATTGAATGGTTGGAAAATAGCCATGATTTAATTCATTTGCTTGATGAGATAAATGTATACCGGAAAGTGGTCGCTATACCCAATTTCATTGGCTTGGTGACGCAACGGATAGCCTTTGTATTGCCCGGTGGTTTGGATCATAAAGGGTTTGTTGTATATGCCAGCTTTCCAGTATCTGAATGAGGTATAGTCTTTTCGAATTAACGATTCTGATACCATAATTTGATCAAAAATATCCCCGGCATCTCTGTAAAACAGTGAAGCATGCCCATTGTGATACATTTCTTCAAAAGGATTGTATATGCCAAATTGCTGTACCTCTTCTTTTTTGCGTTTGGCGCCAATGCCTTCTTTCACACTTTTATTGTAGGTTCCATCATTTAAATCGCCCATCGAAATGATTTTGGCACTCGGATTGATTGCAAATAAGGAGTCCATGATTTTGCGGTTGAGCTTGCCGGCAGCTTCTCTAAACGGACTGCTCTTTTTCTCTCCGCCTGACCTCGACGGCCAGTGGTTGACCAACACATGTACTTGATCACCATCAAGAAATCCCGTTACCAAAAGAATGTCACGCGTATACACACGGCTGCTAGTGTCATATTCTATTTTATCATTTTCTGACTTGTCATCTTCACTCTCTTTGCTTTCCTTGGCGTTGTCTTTTTGCTTTTTGCTGTAAATTAATAGAGGAATTTTTTGCGTACTCGTAGGTGTAAAATGTTCTTTTTTGTAGAGCAAGGCAACATCTATTCCGCGTTTATCTGGCGAGTCAAAATGCACAATTCCATAGCTGTTTTCGAGCAAAGGCTCTTTAATGAGGTCTTCAAGCACGTTTCTGTTTTCAATTTCTGATCCACCAATTAATACCGGTGATTCTTTTTGCTGTTCCCCGGTGCCAATTTGTGATAAAACCGTGGCTAAATTCTGTAGTTTTTGTTTGTATTTTTTTGAAGTCCAATTTTGAGCTCCTTCGGGCAACCATTCTTCATCATTGTTTGGATTGTTAATGGTGTCAAATAGGTTTTCAAAATTATAGAATGCTACCGTGTGCACCAAAAACTTTTTGGCTTGTGCATGGACAATTGAACTGCCCATAAATAGTAAAATTAATACAGCCGATTTCAAATTTTTCATAACGGAAAGGGTTAATATTTTAAGTCCTTGGAGTCAAATTAAGCACACAAAAGTATGTAATTATAATTTAATGGATACATTTGCTACCGCTAAGTATGTACCATACAGTAGCAAATAAAACAAAAATGTAAACTTTTTTTATGAAAAAACTAAGTATTAATGCCTTTTTCATTCTGCAGGTGCTGTTTGTGTTTGCACAGTCTGCTACGGGTGTTTCAGGTAAGATTGTGGATTCAAAAACACAAAAACCATTGGTTAATGTAGCAGTGTCATTGCAAAACACTTCGCTATTTCAGCTAAGTGATGCTGATGGGCGCTTTGCGCTTGAAAACACACCTACTGGAAATCAATTTATTCAAGTGAAAAGCAGCGGTTACCGCGATCAGCTTATTCAAGTTGAAGTGATTGCTGGAAAAATGACTGATCTAGGTGTTGTGTCTTTTCAAGAAGACCAAACAGTAGAACAACAATTGGCATTGGTTACCATAACCGAAAGCGATTTGGGTGACGACAACAGCGGATCTGAAAGCACATCTGGATTATTACAAGCTTCACGCGACGTCTTTCAGCAAGCTGCAGCATTTAACTGGGGTCAGGCACGATTCCGAATCCGTGGTTTAGACAATGAATACAGTACCACCATGATAAATGGGGTGTCCATGAATAAAATATATGACGGAAGACCGCAATGGAGCAATTGGGGTGGATTAAATGATGCTACCCGAAACCAGGAATTCACTATGGGTTCAGCTCCATCTGATTATACGTTTGGTGGAATTTTAGGAACCCAAGAAATTAATACCCGCGCATCTAGTTACAGAAAAGGATCTAGAATTTCATTCTCTGGAACAAACACCAACTACAGCTGGAGATCGATGGCTACACATGCATCAGGTATGAATAAAAAAGGTTGGGCGTTTGTGGTGTCAGCCTCCAGAAGATGGGCCGAAGAAGGTTACTTCGAGGGCACCAATTATGCAGCTAATTCTATCTTTGCAAGCGTAGAGAAAAAAATCAACGAACGTCATTCTATTAACTTCACCTCTATTTATGCCCAAAACAAAAGAGGCAAAAGTTCTCCCAATACAGCCGAGGTAACTCGATTGAAAGGCATTGAATATAACTCGTTTTGGGGATGGCAAGAGGGTGAAAAAAGAAACTCTCGCTACAAAGAAATAGAAGAGCCTATAAACATGTTGAGTCATTTTTGGAAAATTTCCAACAAAACAAACTTACACACCAACCTTTCATTCCAAACTGGATTTATTGGAAATAGCCGCTTGGACTTTCAGTTGGCCAACAACCCCGACCCAACCTACTACAAAAATTTACCCAGTTATTACCTCAATGACCCTTCGTATTCAGTACCTACTTATGGGCCTGATAACGTAACCATTATAGGCTATACCAATCCTACTGCTACTGCTGCAGCTACTAATTTTATTGGCGATGGTCAATTGAATTGGCGCAACCTATACTACACCAATCAAATAATCAACGGCGGACAACGAAGTGCGTATGTGTTGTATGAAGATCGCGTACAGGACAACCAATGGAGCGGAAGTTCATATTTAAATTCCTCGATTGCCAACAACATCGTACTCAATGCTGGTGTAAGTTTTAGAAAATTAAAATCGACCAACTTCCAAAAATTAATTGATCTTTTGGGCGGAAGCTACTTTAATGACATTGATCCATTCTTTATTGGAAATGCAGGACAATCTGATTTAAATAATCCGGACAGACAAGTAAGAGAAGGAGATGCATATGGGTACAATTACACCTTACACGCGCTCACTTTTGATGGCTTCACACAATTTAAATTTACCTACAAAAAAATTGACTTCTACTTGGGTCAAACTTTTTCACGTACCGAATACCAACGTGAAGGGAATTACAAAAACGGGATTTACGCCAACACCTCTTTTGGGAAAAGTGCCACAACTTCCTTTGAAAATTTTGGATTTAAAGGCGGCTTAACTTACAAACTGAGCGGAAAACAATTTTTTGATTTCAACACCGTGTTCATGACCAAAGCGCCTAATTTACGAAACACCTTTTCTAACGCGCGCCTCAACAACAACATCACGCCAAATTTAAACAGCGAATCAATCATGGGGGGCGATTTGAGCTACATCATCAAAGCGCCAAAATTTAAAGCCCGTGTAACCGGTTTCTTCAATAGAATTTCAAATGCTACACAAATCTCGTTCTTCTATGGTGAAGGAATTTTTGATGCTGGCGAAGATGGCGATACCGACACCGATTCGTTCATTAGCGAGATTGTTACAGGCATTAACAAAAAACACATTGGGGCTGAACTTGGGTTTGAATACCAAATTACCTCTACAGTAAAAGCAACTGGATCTGCCTCGTATGGTCAATACACCTATGATAATAATCCAAATCTTAAAGTAAATGACGATGCATTGGCCACTAGCGCAAACCCAAATCCTGTTTTTGATTTTGGAAAAGCCTACCTCAAAAATTACAGATTGCCCGGCATGCCACAGCAAGCATACTCGGTGGGATTAGAGTACCGCGATCCAAAGTTCTGGTGGATTGGTGCCAATGTGAATTATTTGGATGACAATTATTTGAGCATTTCTAATATTCTGCGAACAGATAATTTTGTTACCGATGCCAATGGCCTAGGTTTTGAAGGTGCTACTGAGGAATCTGTTCGTCGACTTTTGAAACAAGAAAAATTTGACCCAACGACCTTAGTGAATTTGGTTGGTGGAAAATCATGGAAAGTGGGAGATCAAACATTTGGATTTTTTGCTTCCTTGAATAATGTGTTTGACTTCAGATACAAAACAGGCGGATTTGAACAATCTAGAAAAGCAACTTTTCCAGACTTCCAAGCTGACAACGCCAATGGAACGCCTTCTTTTGGGCCAAAGTACTTTTATGGCTACGGAAGAACTTATTTCTTAAATCTTTATATCAATTTCTAATCCGAATAGTATGAAAAACAGCATTAAACTTGTTTTGTTATTTGCCAGCCTAGTTGCGGTAAGTTGCTCAAATGAAACAGAAATCGCGCCCTTTAAACCCTTGATTTTTTCTGAAGATTTCCCAGAGCCAGAAATCAATTACAACGCCACGTTTGATTTTGAAGGGTGGACTAATTTTGCCGAAACTGGTTCAAAATTGTGGATTGAACGCGATTACAACAATGACGGATACATTCAATTTAGTCCTTATGGTAGTAACCAACCCTCTAACATTGGTTGGGCAATTACACCTGAAATTGAGTTAGGAAGTGGCGTTGGAAAAGTTTTTGCCTTTGAATCGGCATCTAACTTTGTGGACAATCCAGATAATAAATTACAAGTATACATTTCTACCAACTTCAACGGAACGGATGTTTTGGCTGCTACATGGACTGAATTGGATGCGGTGGTTGCCAATAACACTACCAATAATTACACCTACATTCCATCAGGTGAAATTGATTTATCCAGTTATTCTGGATCCGTACACTTTGCCTTCAAAGTAACTGGAAATGGAAGCACCTTGGACGGACTTTTTCAAGTAGACAAAATCAAAGTTTATTCTAACAATTAAGAAATCATGAAACATTTAAGAATTTTAACCCTGGTAATTGCCTCTATTTCGGTGTTGAGCTGTGTAAACGACACGTTTAAAAATCCAGATTTTAACGGCGACTGTTCTACCCTAACGGCAACCAAAACCGTACAAGAAGTAGTTGGTTCGGCAACTCCATCTTATGTGAAATACACTGGAGCAGATTTTATTGAAGCTTATGTTACCTCTAGCGATCAAGGAGGAAATTTCTATAAATCATTGTCTTTGGTTTCATTAGATGGCCAACAAGGATTTAGTATTCCAATTGACGATTACAACTTGTATACAAAATACGAGCCCGGAAGAAAAGTATTTGTAGACATGAAAAATCGGTATATCGTAAAAGAATTTGATGCGCCAATAATTGGAAATTTATACAATGGAGGAACGCCAGCAGATCCTTCAGACGATGAAGTTGGAAGAATTTCGCCCGTTGAATACCAATCTATTATTACGCGTTCGTGTTCAAAAATTGACGAAGAGGATTTGGTAAACCGCATTTCAATTAACCAAGCGCTTTCTGATACCTATTTGAATAAACTTATTGAGTTTGACAACGTTCAATTTACCGATGCATCCATTGGAAAAACGTATTACGATGCAACATTAAATGACTTAGGCGGTGCCACAAACCATTTAATTACCAATGAATTTGGCAATACCATTATCGTTCGAATCAGCTCGTATGCTACGTTTTCTTCAAAAGCTGTTCCGTCTAAAAACGGAAAAATACGAGGAGTGCTAACCAAATACAATTCTGATTATCAATTCATGGTTCGCACGGAAAGTGACATCAACCTCACAGAAGAGCGTCTTAGTATTGACTTTTTTCCCCCTATTGGAGGAACAAATTTAAGCTTTGGTTCGTCATTAAATGAGCCGTTTACAAACTACAATACAACCAACCAACAAGTGTTTCCAGAATACATCAATGATGCCGCTGAGGGAAGTCGTTATTGGCAGGTTAAAACGTTTGGCGGAAACAAATACATTCAAATGACGTCTTATGGCGGAACGCCTGAAGCCAACAGAACTCTTTTCATGGTCCCTGTAAACTTTACGGGAGCGAGTACGTTCTCATTCAAATCAAAGGCCGGGTTTAGCAACGGAAACTGCTTGAAAGTGTATTACACAACCGACTATGTGCCGGGCACAAATACAACAAATGCTACCTATACTGATATCACAGCAAGCTTTGTACTTTCTCCGGGCTCATCTACAGGTTATCCAACCAATTTCACCAACAGCAATAACTATTCAATTCCTGCTGGTGTAACAGGAAATGGATTCTTTGTGTTTGAATATACCGGAAATGGATCGGGAGTAACCACTACCATGCAAATTGACGACATTGTGATAAACTAGTTGATTCGTTAAAAAAATAGCAAAGCAAACAATACTGCTTATAAAGACGGCTTAATTGGCCGTCTTTTTTTTTGATTTGTTTTAACATTTTGTACATAAATTCTGCAGTTGGCAACGCACAAACCATTTTACTTTTGACTTATCTAAGCCATTCAATTTAATTATGATACAATCATTTGTACAGCCTAAAACAAACGCCCTTGTTTTTCTTTGGCCTTGTTTAGCGCTCACAGGAGTTCAAAAACAACCCAATCTTACCTTCCAAACCAATTTTGTACACGCCGTAAATCATTGGGTTGTTTTACCTAAAAATGGATCCGAACAGCACTACTTATATGGATACCTGTACTTTGATCCTACAAAAGGTATTGTGTTTTGTTTGGAAAACACCTTAACTTTTGACGGAACTTGGAAACTCAACAGGGATCACAAATCGTATGTGCTTCAAAAAACGATGCGTGATCCAAATTTGAAAGTAGCGCGTATTCCAAAATCAATTCAACGGGAGTGGAATTTACCCAAAAAACCAGCTGCTTTAGAGGCAATGCAATTCCCAAAAACGGCGCTTTATTCTGCACAATTAGGGCATTATTTAAACCAAATTGAACAAAGTAGCTTAGCGGTTCCTCTGCTCAAAAAAGCACTCCATAAAAATCCTAAGCAGGCTGAGTTGCTTTTTGAATTGGGTTATGCTTACAATGCAATGGCACGCTATCCAAAAGCAATTCGGGTGTTGGAACGGCTTGTTCGGGAACAGCCTTCCCAAAAGGCCTTTCAAGAATTGGGTTATGCTTGTTTACAAATCAAGAAATCGCATCAAGCTGATGACTGGTATACTGATGCAATTCAATGTTGTCCAAACCAAAACGAGATTCAAAAAATAGCTGGTGAATTGCACCTAATATTCCTGAAAATTGGGGAAGTATCCTTGTGCAATAAATGGAAAAATATAGCTAAATCGGGTGAAATTCCGCACAAATAAACCCACTAAAATCGGCCCAAAAAGCTGTTGATAAAAACATAAAAACGACCTTTTTTAACGATAAAAACTTGAGAAAAAAACCTATTTTTACAAAAATTAAAGACCCAAAAACGAAGGAAAAGATGAGTTCAGAAAAAGAAGCCAAATTAAAAGCGTTGCAACTAACGCTCGATAAATTAGACAAAACCTACGGCAAAGGAACCGTAATGAAAATGGGCGACAAAGCCATTGAAGAAGTAGAAACCATCTCGTCGGGGTCTTTGGGGCTTGACTTAGCACTTGGCGTTAATGGCTATCCAAAAGGACGAATCATCGAAATATATGGGCCAGAATCGTCTGGTAAAACCACCTTGACCTTGCACGCCATTGCCGAAGCACAAAAAGCGGGCGGTATTGCCGCTTTTATCGATGCTGAACATGCGTTTGATAGAAACTATGCCGAGAAATTGGGCGTTGACGTAGAAAACTTAATCATCTCTCAGCCTGATAATGGCGAACAAGCTTTGGAAATTGCTGAGAATTTAATTCGTTCGGGAGCCATCGATATTGTAGTAATTGACTCGGTAGCAGCCTTGACGCCAAAAAGTGAAATCGAAGGCGAAATGGGTGACTCCAAAATGGGTTTACACGCCCGTTTAATGTCACAAGCCTTGCGTAAATTAACCGGAACCATTAGCAAAACACATTGTACTGTATTTTTCATCAACCAATTGCGTGAAAAAATTGGGGTGATGTTTGGAAATCCAGAAACCACAACGGGTGGAAATGCCTTGAAATTTTATGCTTCGGTGCGATTGGATATTCGTCGTTCTTCTCAAATTAAAGACGGCGAAAATGTAATTGGAAACCGCACCAAAATAAAAGTGGTAAAAAACAAAGTAGCACCACCATTCAAAACCGCTGAATTTGACATCATGTATGGCGAAGGTGTTTCTAAAACCGGCGAAATATTGGATTTGGCTGTAGAATTTGAAATCATCAAGAAATCGGGGTCGTGGTTTAGTTATGGCGAAACCAAATTGGGACAAGGACGCGATGCGGTAAAAGTACTCATCAAAGACAACCCCGAATTGGCCGATGAGCTAGAAGAAAAAATCAAGGCGCGAATCAAAGAAAACGTCTAACTATACATCCCGGTACTGCCGGGATTTTTTTTGACTAATAGTTTTCTAATTTCTTCAATATAATTGAACGAACCTCTTCTTTCAGTGCTTTAATTTCGGATTTATTCTCAATTGTCTTTCCATTAGTTGGTACAAAATGATGTATGTGAGCCCGCATAATGCCCGGGCTTCCACTAAAAAAAGTATAAGAAAATCGTTCTTTGTTGTCGGGAAACGTAAGCGGAACAATGGGGAGATTGTGTTCAATGGCCAAGCGAAATGCCCCGTCTTTAAAATCATCCAACACAATCGATTCATCATAAGGCACGCCGCCTTCGGGAAAGATACAAATGCTCAAGCCTTGGTTTATCCGTTTTTGTGCGTGATTAAATACGGCTTGACGACTTTTGGCATTGCCGCGATCCACCAAAATACAACTGCGTTTATAAAAAAAACCAAATAGCGGAATGTTTGCCAATTCTTTCTTACCTACAAAAACAAACGGCTTTGGAATTACCGCTAACATCAACATGATGTCAGTCATCGAAGTGTGATTGGCTACAAACATATAACTGCATTGTTCATCTAGCTGTTGATCTTGGGTAAGTTTGTAATAAAATCCGGTAGTGAACAAAATTGACTTGGCCCAAATGCGTGCCATGACAAAAAAATAGGGGTACCATTTTTCTTTTAAAATGGAGAGCACCAAAAACGGAAACATGACTAGAATTGGCAAAGCCAGCATCAGGTAAAACCAAATGCGCCACAGCAGCCAAAATATCATTTTTATGGGTTTCATCTTGCCAAAAGTAACAATTCAATCCCTATTTTTGCCAAAAGATTTACATTTGCACAAACCCGCACGCCATGTCAAAAATACTCACCGGAATTCAAAGCACAGGAACTCCTCATTTAGGAAATTTATTGGGAGCCATTATTCCGGCCATTGAACTGTCAAACAAACCTGAAAATGAATCGTTTTTGTTTATTGCCGACTTGCATTCGGTGACGCAAATCAAAGATGGAACTGCTTTACGCGCCAATACCTACAGTACGGCTGCGGCTTGGTTGGCCTGCGGCTTGGATATTGACAAGGTGATTTTTTACCGCCAATCAGACGTGCCCCAAACGGCAGAATTGGCTTGGTACTTAAGCTGTTTTTTTCCGTTTCAACGCCTTACGTTGGCCCACTCTTTTAAAGATAAATCGGATCGTTTGGAAGACGTAAATGCAGGACTGTTTAGCTACCCCATGCTTATGGCTGCTGATATTTTGCTGTATGATGCCGAGTTTATTCCGGTAGGAAAAGACCAGTTGCAACACATCGAAATTACCCGTGATGTGGCCGCACGCTTTAACCACCAAATGGGCGACACCTTTATTTTACCCGAATCGTCTGTGCAAGATGAAACCAAATATGTGCCCGGAACCAATGGCGGTAAAATGAGTAAATCGGCCAACAATACCATCACTATTTTCTTAGATGACAAAGCCCTGCGCAAGCAAATCATGGGCATCGAAACAGACAGCACTCCACTTGAAGAACCCAAAAATCCAGACACTTGTAATGTATTTGCCTTGTATAAACTACTGGCTACTGATGAGCAGTTGCAAGCCATGCGCAAAAAATACCAAAACACCACACGCGATTTTGGCTACGGCCATGCCAAACAAGCCTTGTTTGAGTTACTGTTGACTCGATTTGAAACTGAGCGAACAAAATACAACTACTACATGAACAATTTAGCCGAATTAGACGCTGCCTTGCTTCAAGGTGCTGCCAAAGCCAGTAAAATTGCCGATGGTGTGCTCAATCGCGTACGTGAAAAATTGGGATTTGGGGCTAAATAGCTTCAAATAATTTGCCCGGCAATGGCCGAATTACACCTTTTAATTCCAGCGTGAGCAACAATCCCGACAATTTGTAAATGGGCAGCGCGCAACCCATCGCAATAAAATCAAGTTCTTCTTTGCCGTTGGTTAACAAATAATCATAAACCTGTTGTTCGTCTGAGTTGAGCTCGACAAACAATTGTTTTTGAACCGCTTTTGTTGGCGAGTTGAGTTCCCAATTGAGGTGATATACCAAATCGGCTGCACTACTGAGTAGCTGTGCTTTTTGCGATTGGATGAGCTGCAAACAGCCTTGGCTATATTTATCGGTTACACGTCCAGGTACCGCAAAGACATCGCGGTTGTAGTCAAAAGCTCGGTTGGCGGTGATGAGTGAGCCTCCTTTTTCGGCCGATTCAATTACGATGGTCGCTTCTGAAATACCAGCCACAATGCGATTTCTCCTTATAAAATTTTCCTTTTCGGGTGGCGTTCCGCTACAAAATTCTGTAAGTAAACCGCCGTTTTCTTGCAGTTGAGGAAGGTATTTTTGATGGGCTTTGGGATAAAGTAAATCTAATCCGTGAGCGACTACCGCAATAGTTTGCAAGCCCTGTTCTAATGCTGCTTGGTGTGCTACAATATCAACTCCAAAAGCAAATCCACTCACAATAATGGGGTCTAAAGGTGCCAAATCGGAAATGAGTTGCCTGCAAAACGCAGCACCATGCGGCGTAACTTGACGGGTGCCCACAACGCTGATAATTTTACGGTTGTTGTAATCTATATTACCTTTCGAAAAGAGTAGAATGGGTCCGTCAAAACAATGTTTGAGTCGTTCTGGATAGTTGTCTGCCAAAAAATAAGCCGTTTGTATGCAATTGGATTCAATAAATTTTAACTCGGCTTCGGCGGCTATAAACAAATGGGGAGAGTTAAGTTTACGGAGAATATTCTCTGCTCCTTTTCCTATTCCTTTGAGTTGAGATAAGGGGGTTTTAAAAACCGCTTCAGCTGATCCGCAGCGGGAAATTAGTTTTTTGGCGGTGGCATCTCCAATGCCTTCGGCTTTTAGCAAGGCTAATACATAGAGTAATTCTTCGTGGCGCATAGTATAAAATTGAAGATGAAAAGTAGCGAATAATCGGAAATTGTTGAAAAAAATTATGAATTATATTTTGCTACTCTTTCGCATTGGTTAACTTTGCTTTCATGAAGATTGAACGCTATATTTCTGAACTACTCTACCGTCACCAATGTGTAACGGTTCCAGGTTTTGGTGCATTTCTATCTGAAATACAATCGGCTTATTTGTATGAAGCTAATCATTCGTTCTTCCCTCCCAAAAAAGTAATTTCGTTTACCACTCATCTCAAAAACAACGACGGTTTGTTAGCCAACCACATCGCGGAAGCTGAAAAAACTTCCTACGAAAATGCGATTCAGGCTATAGAAAGTGAAATTGCAATATGGAAAAGCATTTTGCAAGTGAATGGGAATTTTACTCTTAAAAATATTGGTGAAATTGCTTTAACAGCCGAAAATAATTTGCTATTTACTCCTGCTGATAATTTGAACTACCTGCCAGAAGCCTTTGGATTAACAACCTTTGTTTCTCCTAAAATTCTTCGGGAAGAACTTAAAAAAGAAGTACAAGAGCTTGAAGAAAAAGCTCCTATACAATTTACTCCTGAACGAAGAAAAACACCCGCTTATCTCAAATATGCTGCAATTTTTGTCTTGGCGCTTACAGCCACCGGGAGTGTTGGCCTAAAATTATACAACGATCAAATTGAGCATGAAACCTTGCTAGTTGAAACAGCAGTACAAAAAGAGGTACAACAGTCAATTCAAGAAGCAACCTTTTTAATTCAAAACCCTATTTGCAGCGTTTCTTTACCTGTTGCAGCTGAAGAAATGCCCTATCATATTGTGGCAGGTGCGTTTAGAAATGAAGGAAACGCTAATATTGTTTTGCAAAATTTAACAAAACAAGGCTATCCTGCGCGTCGTTTAGAACAAAACAAACACGGCTTATTTCCTGTTTTGTATGGCAGCTATTTAACTTATGCGGAAGCCAAAGCCGCACAAACCGAAATTGTAAAATCCAACCCAGAAGCTTGGATACTCATCAAAGAATTATAATCAATTATCCCGCTGATTGCGGGATTTTTTATACCTAGCCTATGCAAGCCAGAACCCCTTCTGAATCACTTACAGTTCTTACCGACTTAGTTTTACCTAGCGAAACTAATCCGTTAAATAATTTATTTGGCGGCGAGTTATTGGCGCGCATGGACCGTGCTGCCAGTATAGCTGCGCGAAGGCATTCACGCCGAGTAGCCGTAACTGCATCGGTAAATCATGTGGCTTTTAACCGATCTATTCCCTTAGGAAGTGTAGTTACTGTTGAGGCAAAAATATCCCGAAGTTTTACGAGCTCCATGGAGATTTTCATTGACGTGTGGGTAGAAGACCGGGAAACAGGCAATCGAAACAAAGCCAACGAAGCCATCTATACCTTTGTGGCGGTTGATGATACGGGTCGGCCAGTAGAAGTTCCGCCAGTAATGCCAGAAACAGACCTAGAAAAACAACGATTTGAAGCTGCTTTACGCCGCAAACAATTGAGTTTAGTGTTGGCTGGAAAAATGAGCCCACATGACGCCACCGAACTAAAAGCGCTTTTTGTTTAACTACATGTTAAAAAGCCAGGTGGCGGGATTGTTGTAAACGGTATTTTGTGATATCGTAAATTTTAGCACCGTTTTACCCGTATCGCCATTGGTTCTGATACGGCCAATTGGTTGCTTAATAGACACTTTATCTCCCTTACTTACCGACACGCTATTTAAGTTTTGATACACGGTAAAATAATCCCCGTGTTGAATCATAACGGCTTTATTTACCGGAGATAATACCATTACACTGATTACTTCTCCTGCAAAAACAGCTCGTGCATTTGCGCCTTGATCTGTGGTGATTTCAACCCCGCTATTATGAACTATAAGCGACTTAACAATGGGATGCGGTTGATCTCCATAAGGCAATGAAACGAATCCTTTTTCTACTGGCCAAGGTAATTTTCCTTTGTTGGCTCTGAAATTGTTTGATTCGATTTTACCTTCGGCAGTCAATACAATTTTTGCAGAAGTTTCGGTAGCTTTCGTAGTTTCAGCAGAGGTTTTAGGATTTGATTTAACTGCGGCAGTAGCTGTTTTTTTATTGGCCGCCGCGATCGCTGCACGCAATAACTTAGCAATTTGATTGTCGATATTTTTGGTTTCTTGTTGCTTCTTTTTGATTTCGGCCAAAAGTTGTTTTTTGTCTTTTTTTATCGCCTTTGCCAATTCTTGTTGAATCTGCTTTTCTTTTTCTAACACCAAACGTTCCTTTTCGTTTTCCTCTATTAATTTTTGTTTGGCTGTTTTTTGGACTTCTAACGTTTGGTTGTGGACAACTAATTCCTCTGACTTATTCTGAATTTCTAAGCCTTGATTTTTGCGGTAACTGGCATATTGCTTCATGTACTGCGCGCGTTTGTAGGCTTGTAAAAAGTTTTCGGAAGACAACAAAAACATGGCTCGGCTTTGCTCCGAACGACTTTTGTAGGATTTGACAATCATTTGCCCATAATCGTCTTTGAGCACCGTTAATTCCCTCTTTAATCTATTGATTGTGAGTTGATTTAAGTACATGTCGTTGCTCAGCAATTTGGTTTGTTTCTCGGTGGTGTTGATGAGTTTTTCCTTGAGTTTAATTTTCTCAAGCTGTATCTCAAGTTGTTTTTTTACAGAAACCTCTTTTGACTTTACATGCTGTAATTGTGCTTCTTTTTCGCGAATTTCTCGCATGATTTCGGCCTTCCGTTGTTCTAATTTTTCTTGTTGATTTTCCTGACTCCATCCTATGCTAGAAGCGAACAACACTAAAATGGCAGTGATAATTTTTCCCATAACAATCAATTTTAGACCTTGCTAATTAATAACTATTCGTTTATATCCCGAGGGAACCGCGTACGGAAATGACAATTCCTCGTTGAGAGTGACATCGGTATATTCTATGTTTAGGTTCATTTTGGCTTGTTTTTGAACGGCATTTAATTGAATGTTTACTGGAAAAATCAAATTATTATAACTCGAAAATTTGGGGTAACTCACGGTAAGCAACCGATCCTGTGCTTGTTGTTGTATGATCTGTTTTTGAAGTCTCCTATTGGCCGAATTAAAGAAATAAGTGATCAATGCAGATGCCGAGTTTTTTTCAATTTTTACCCCATTTTCTGCTTTGTCAAATTTACATTCGTTGACCGGAAAATCCTGAATCGCTTGCCCAAGCAACACATTTTGTAATTTTTGAAAATCCAAATCAGTGCCAGCAAATTGGCTTATGGCCTCAAAATTTCCGTCAAAATAATTGCTATTCAACTTTTCATAATACTGCACTTGTGTAGGCGTAATCAAGGCTTTGGCCATGGTAATCCCAAGAAATCGTACGCTTATGATGATTTTTTCGTCTTTTTTAATTTTAATTTCGGCCGTAACCTGTTGCGATTGTTTTTCGGTTTCAAAATGTGCATTGCATTTGATGTAGGCGGTAGTAAAATTCAGTTTATTTACAAAATAATCCTCCGGACTACGCAAAGTGTCTACCGCAACAACGGGTGTTTCCTTTGGCTCCATTCTTTCGGTGTTAGGAAATTTGGATTTACAGGAAAATGACAAGAGTATTAAAGTAAAAAGCAGGTATCTCATTTCTTTTGGGCTTGTTGTACAAGCATTTCGGCTTTATTAAAATAAAATTCTTTTTGGGAAAAATTCCCCAAATTATGATGGGCTTCACCCAATTGAATGTAAAAATTAATCTCCAGGGCTTTATCGTCTACCACATATTCCAATCCTGATTCCAAAATCGCGATGGCTGCAGCTGAATTTTTTAGTTGATTATTGGCCAAACCCGAGTAATAGTACCATTGTGGTTGCAACGGAAATCGATCGACTGCCTCGGCTGCCATAGTAACCAAAACGCTAAATTGGCCTGTTTCAGTGTACAAGTCACACAGTAAACGCAAACTCTCTATATCATCTGGTGTAAGCAAGAGTTGTTTGGTATAAAAATAAATGGCTTTGGCTGCGTTTTTTTTGCGTTGATAAAACTTACCCACCTCTTTGTTTACGGCTACAATTGGGTCTTGAACAAGTAGGCCTACCGCCTTATCAAAATCAGCGTCAAATTGGGGTTTATCCTGAATAAATAATAAAAACTCGTTCAACATGCGGTGTTTGATTTTGGACTCCACTTTGGGACTAGCCAAAACAAAAAGCAATGACTTGGTTGCCTGAATTCCTTCGTTGGCAACTAAATGATATTTAAACAAACTCACTTGAGCCCAATCAGAAGTGGGAATGTTTTTTTCTAATTTTTTGGCCACCTCAAGTGCTTTTTCGTCTTGATTTTGATCGGAATACAAAAAAATCAAACTCAAGTAATTGGATTCTTCTTGCGGCTTACTTTTGATTTCAGCCAACAATCGATCGATTTCTGCTGATTGGTATTTTCCTTGGCCTAAAATTTGAGCCCTATACTTGTCCCGTAATTCAGAGTTGCCTTTTGAATCGTTGAGTTCGTTAATTAAAACCAAAGCCTTATCAAACTGTTGGGTATTCATGTACAACGAAACCAAATCTTCTTGGTAATCTAAATTAAATTCTATGAGCTGCTTGACTACGGGAATTGCTTCCTCATAGGCTTTGGTTTCGTAAAACACGTCATACAAGCCAACCCAAAACCATCTATTCATGGGGTCAAGTTCCGTCGCTTTTTGAAATGCTTCATGCGCTCTATTGTACTCTTTTTGAGCCAAATGATTTTTTCCTAACTCAAAATAAACTACGGCATTATTTGGTTCAAGTACTTGGCATTTTTCAAGTGAAAGAACCGCTTTGTCGTAATTCTCTATGCCTTTTTGTGTAAGGGATTCGTAGAAAGCGTCTTGAAATTGATCGGAGGCACTGGCAATTTCATTGGGTTCGGTTTGGGCATGCAATGACTGGACTAATCCTAGCCAAACACATCCAAAAACCACTATCCTATTAGTTAGAGCCATTTTTCCCTTTTGCCTTAGGCTATATATTTGTTATTCCAATACCGAATAATCGCCAATGCTAATGCTTGTAAACTCCCCATTAAAGGTTGCATGACTACCAATCATGGAGTCATTTAAGTTGGCGTTTTTAATGTGGCTATGGTTTTGCACTAAACTATTGGTTAGTGTACTATTGGTTACATGACAACCTTTGCCCAGAGAGACATTGGGCCCTACTGTGCTGTTTATGAGTTGAACGTCGTCGCCAATAAAACAAGGTGCAATAATTGTAGAATTTTGCAACAAGGCTTTGTCTGATACCAAGTGTTCACCATCTTGGTGCAAAAACTGCAACATGCGGGAATTGGTCTCTACAGTTACTGGTTTGTTGCCGCAATCCATCCATTCGTCTACTTTTCCAGGCACAAACTTAAGTCCTTTTACTTTCATGTTTTCTAAGGCATCTGTAAGTTGGTATTCGCCGCCTTTCACTACGTTGTTGTCTAGCAAATACTGTAATTCGGCACGCAAGGTTTCGCCTGATTTAAAATAATAGATACCAATAATCGCCAAATCAGAAACAAATTCTTTGGGTTTCTCTACAAAATCTACAATCTGGTTTTGCGCATTGAGCTGAACAACACCAAAAGCACTGGGGTCTTCCACTTGTTTTACCCAAATTACGCTGTCAGCCGAAGTATCTAAGGTAAAATCTGCACGAAATAGTGTGTCTGCATAAGCCACTACAATAGGGCCATTCATGGATTCTTTGGCGCACATAATTGCGTGTGCTGTTCCCAAGGCTTCGTTTTGGTAACAAATGGTTCCTTTTGAACCTAATTTCTCGGCAATAGCGATTAATTCTTTTTCAACTTGGGTGCCAAAATCTTTGTGTATAATAAAGGCAATTTCTTCAATGTCTTGATTAAGAACGCCAGCTATGTCTTCAACCAATCGGTGTACGATGGGTTTGCCTGCAATGGGGATTAATGGTTTAGGAACGGTGAGTGTGTGGGGACGCAATCTTGATCCGCGCCCAGCCATAGGGACAATGATTTTCATTCGATTAGATTTTAGGGCGCAAAGTTCGCAAACTTTGCCATATTTGACTACTTATTTGGTTTTAATTGTGAGCCTATTTTACGCCGGTACTACCAAATCCACCGGCGCCACGTTCGGTTTCAGAAAGCGCGGAGACTTGATTCCATTCGGCACGCTCGTGTTTAGCAATCACCAGCTGAGCAATGCGTTCGCCGTTTTCGATAACAAAAGTCTCCGGAGATAAATTCACCAATATTACCCCGATTTCTCCACGGTAATCGGCATCAACAGTTCCCGGACTATTCAATACGGTAATGCCTTTTTTGAGCGCCAATCCGCTTCGAGGACGAACCTGTGCTTCATAGCCAATGGGAAGTTCAATAAACAATCCTGTTTTTACCAAGGCGCGTTCGAGTGGTTGCAACGATATGGGTTCTTGAATCGCTGCACGTAAATCCATCCCGGCAGAAGCCAAGGTTTCATAGCTAGGTAAAGGGTGGGCAGACGTATTGATGATGTTAATTTGCATATTAATAAGTATTTTAATTTTTGGGCGAACGCAGTAAACGCACTAAGGTGTCCTTTTCGAAATAATAAATAATCGACAAAAAAACTACTATTAAACCTGTTCCAACTATATAATTTTCCCTGAAAAAATAAAATGACAAGATCGAAAATAAGATGGAGCTGCCCAAGTAACTCCCTATTCGTAGTCCATCATAGGGAATTGGGTAATAGCGTTTGCCCAGCACATACGAAATGAGCATCATGCTACCATAGGCCGCAATGGTTGCAACTGCAGAGCCGTAATAGCCGTAGTTTGGAATCAGTAATAAATTAAGCGCTAGGGTTACCGCCGCACCTACCAGCGAAATATAGGCGCCAATATGTGTTTTATCGATTAACTTATACCAAACCGAGAGATTGGTATAAATGCCTAAAAAGAAATTGGCCAAAATTATCAATGGGACCACTTTCATAGCTTCCCAATAGGTAGTGTCCCGAATCATGAGTTCCTTGAATACATCGGCAAAAACCAACACCACCAATTGGATAAACGAGCCAAATATCACAAAGTACTTGGTGACCATTGCATAGGTTTCTGGGGCTTTGGCATCGTTGGCGTGACTAAAGAAAAATGGCTCGATGCCCAGTGTATAGGCTGTGCGATACAACACCATGAATAGGCCCAGTTTATAGCAAGCTGCATAGACACCCACTTGGGCGTTTGCCACGTGGGCTGGGAGTAATTTTCCCAACAAAATTTTATCAAACTGCTCGTTAATGGCAAAGGCAATTCCAGCTACCAAAATGGGCAATCCGTAACGCAACATGCGCTTCCACAGGTCCCAATCAAATTCCCATTTGAGGTGCATATAATTGGAAGACAAGGCTAAAAAAGTAACCAAACTGGCCAAAATATTGGAAATAAATATATAGCCAATTTCAAAGTTTTCCTGGAATATACTCGCCCAAAACCCACCCGGTTGATCCGCAGCCATTTTGGGTAGCACCAACAGAAAAAACAGATTTAAACTTAAATTAACTACTACATTTCCTACTTTGAGCAAGGCATAAAGTCCTGATTTTTGTCGAGCACGTAGATTGGAAAACGGAACAATTACAAAAGCATCCAACACTAAAATCCAAATCGTATAGGTAATGTATTGCACGTTTACTCCAGAAGCCGCGGCCAAGGTGTTTCGAAACAATAAGGAAACCGCTAAAAAGAAAAGTGACGTAGTAAAAATTGAAACCGTACTCGTTTCAACCACTTTGTTTTTATCGGATTCTTTATTATAAAAGCGAAAAAAAGAAGTTTCCATGCCATAGGCTAAGATGACGTTGAAAAAGATCATCCAGGAAAAAATAATCGTGACTTGGCCGTATTCTTCTCTGGGAAGCAGTTGCGTATAAATGGGCACCAACAAAAAACTAAACATCCGCGGAATAACCGTAGCCAGTCCATATATCGCGGTGTTTTTAAAGAGTTTTTTGTACAAGCCCAAGGGAATCGAAATTAGTTTGAAGTCAAACAAAAATAGGGATTTATGCAAACAAATGAGGCTCTTATTCAATAAAAAAAGCCAACACATACGTGTTGGCTTTTCATTTATTTTGAGGTGTAAATTATCCGTTTAAGGCTTCAGCTCCTCCAACAATCTCTAAGATTTCGTTGGTAATTGCCGCTTGACGTGCCTTGTTGTATGTTAATTTCAATTGATCTCTCAATTCGGTTGCGTTATCGGTTGCTTTGTGCATGGCGGTCATACGTGCGCCGTGCTCAGAAGCAAATGAATCGCGAATTCCTTTGTATAATTGGGTTTTCAACGATTTTGGAATCAAGGTCAATACGATGTCTTCTTTGGAAGGCTCAAAGATGTAATCTCCTGCTGAAGCTGTAGTGGCTGAAGCCAACGCGGCCAAAGGCAAAAATTGCTCCGTTTGTACTATTTGGGTGGCCGCATTTTTGAACTGATTGTAAATCAATTCTACTTTGTCATATCCGCCACTTAAAAACAATTCGGTAATGGCGTCGGCAATAGCGGAAACGGAATCAAAAGTAAGGTTGTCAAAAACAGCGCTCTGGTTATCAATAACTGTATGTGTTTTTCGTAACACGTCATTTCCTTTTTTACCAATAGCAAAAACATCTACTTGTTTACCCGCATAAAAATCGGTTCTGTTTTTTACTTCTTTCACGATGTTAGTATTAAAGGCACCACACAATCCTCGGTTTGAGGTAATGGCCACCAACAATACTTTTTTCACTTCACGTTGCGTGGTATATTCGCCACCAGCATCTCCGTCTAACGTGGCCGATAAATTTTGCAACAACTCGGTCAATTTTTCGGCATACGGACGCATCGCTGTAATGGCGTCTTGCGCTTTTTTTAACTTCGCGGCAGAAACCATTTTCATCGCCGATGTGATTTGCATCGTTGAGGATACGGAAGTAATTCGGTTACGGATTTCCTTTAAATTTGCCATATTAATTTGAAAATTGTCCAATTTGAAAATTTGAAAATGAAAACATCATCTTCAAATTTCCAAATCTTCAAATTAGTTAATTAGTTATATTTTGCTGAAATTTCTTTGGCAGCAGCTTCAATTACATCAGTAATGCTGTCGTCTAATTTTCCTGCTTTTAATGCATCTAATGTTGCTCTGTTTTTGCTGTTCAAATAAGCCAAGAAATCTTTTTCAAACTCTTTTACTTTGTTAACCGGCACATTACGTAACAAGTTTTTAGAGCCCGCATAAATAATCGCTACTTGATCTTCTACGGTATACGGATCATTTAATCCTTGTTTCAAGATTTCTACGTTGCGTTTTCCTTTTTCGATTACGTTTAACGTAACCGCATCTAAATCAGAACCAAACTTTGCAAACGCTTCCAATTCACGGAATTGCGCTTGGTCTAATTTTAAGGTTCCGGCTACTTTTTTCATCGATTTGATTTGCGCGTTACCTCCTACACGAGATACCGAAATACCTACGTTGATCGCTGGACGAACACCCGAGTTAAACAAATCTCCATCCAAGAAAATCTGACCATCAGTAATCGAAATTACGTTGGTTGGGATATAGGCCGATACGTCACCCGCTTGGGTTTCGATGATTGGCAAAGCGGTTAATGAACCTCCACCTTTTACGATTGGTTTCAACGAATCGGGTAAGTCGTTCATGTTTTTGGCGATATCGTCGTTGGCGATTACTTTACATGCTCTCTCTAATAAACGAGAGTGCAAATAAAATACGTCTCCTGGATAGGCTTCACGACCCGGTGGTCTTCTTAACAAAAGAGACACCTCACGGTAGGCTACCGCTTGTTTTGATAAATCATCGTAAACAATCAAAGCAGGACGACCTGAGTCTCTGAAGTATTCTCCGATAGCCGCTCCAGCAAATGGAGCATATACTTGCATTGGCGCTGGATCAGAAGCGTTGGCAGCCACAATAATGGTGTAAGCCATGGCTCCTTTTTCTTCTAGGGTTTTTGCAATTCCCGCTACAGTAGATGCTTTTTGTCCAATCGCAACGTAGATACAAAATACCGGTTGACCGGCGTCATAAAATTCTTTTTGGTTCAAAATGGTGTCGATACAAACGGTAGATTTACCTGTTTGACGGTCACCAATTACCAACTCACGTTGTCCACGTCCTACAGGAATCATGGCATCAACCGCTTTTACACCGGTTTGCAACGGCTCGGTTACTGGCTGACGGAAAATTACTCCTGGCGCTTTACGTTCCAAAGGCATTTCGTATAAGTCTCCACCAATTGGTCCTTTTCCATCAATTGGAAAACCAAGCGTGTTCACTACACGACCTACCATTTGCTCACCTACTTTTAACGAAGCAATACGTTGCGTTCTTTTGGCAGTAGATCCTTCTTTGATTCCGGTTGATGGCCCTAAAAGTACCACCCCAACATTGTCTTCTTCCAAGTTCAAAACGATTCCTTCTAAACCGTTTTCAAATTGAACCAACTCTCCATATTGGGCATTCGATAAGCCGTATACACGGGCAATACCGTCCCCAACTTGAAGTACCGTTCCTACTTCTTCTAAGGAAGCTCCAGATTCGAAACTTTCTACTTGCTTTTTTAATATTGCTGAAATTTCAGCTGGTTTAATTTCCGCCATAATTATATAAATAACTAGTTACTTAATTCTCTTTTTAATACTTGCAATCTGTTGGCAATCGAAGCATTGTATTGCTTGTCGCCTATACGTAAAATAAACCCTCCAATAATGGCAGGATCTATGGTGTTTTCTATGGTAATTTTCTTGTCTGAAAACGTAGCAATTTTTTGCAACACTTTGGCTTCTAAAGCTGCATCCATCGGAATGGCTGTGGTTACCTGGGCGGTTTCAACGCCGTTGAGAATTGCGTGCAACTCGGTATATTTTACCGCAATAGCATGAAGCAATTCAAAGCGTTTGTTTTCGAACAACAAATGAAATAAACTTTTAGTTACAGCGTGGGTGCTGGCAAACACTTCCAACAACACGCTTTCTTTCATCTCCACTTTGGTAGTGGGGTTTCCGATAAAGGTGCGCAGTTCGGCGTTGTTGCTTAGGGTTGCTTCCACCACAAGCATATCAGCATTTACTGCATCGGCAGCTCCTTTTGCTTGGGCTATATCTAAGATAGCTTTGGCATAACGAATCGCAGCTCTTGTACTGGCCATAATTAGTTTAGTTTAGCGTCACCCAACATTTTTTCTACCAATTTTACTTGGGAATCTTTGTTGGCCAATTCGTCTTGTAATAATTTTTCAGCAATCGCTAAAGACAAGGTAGAAACCTGTGATTTTAATTCAGCCATAGCTGCATTTTTCTCGGTTTCGATAGCTGCTTTGGCTTGCTCGATCATTTTCAATCCTTGCGCTTGTGCTTCTGTTTTAGAATCGGCGATCATTTTTTCTTTCATTTCACGCGCTTCTTTCAACATGGCATCACGCTCCATACGGGCTTCTTGTAAAATGCGTTGGTTGTCGGCTTGCAAATTTTGCATTTCTTTTTTGGCATTTTCAGCTGATTCTAAAGCAGATTTGATGCCTTCTTCACGCTCATTTACCGCATCCAAAATGGGTTTCCACGCAAATTTTTTCAACAAGAAAATCAATCCAACAAAAATTAATGTTTGCCAAAAAAACAAACCAAACGAAAAATCATTTATTAACTTTTCCATATTATATATTCTTACTGTCTATGTTAATTGAGTTTCAAAAACTCCTTGTATTCTTTTTAAGTAAAACAAAAGCTGCAACCAACCGTTACAGCTTTTTGTTTGTTTGTATTATACTGCAAATAAAGCAGCAAATCCAATACCTTCAATAAGCGCAGCTGCGATAAGCATCGCGGTTTGAATTTTACCAGTAGCTTCTGGTTGACGAGCAATCGCGTCCATAGCAGATCCACCGATTCTACCGATACCAATACCAGCACCGATAACTACTAATCCAGCTCCAACAATTTTAGGAATTTCCATAATGTATATATATTAAATTAAACATTCAACTTATTAATGCCAACGCGCCGGCTGGCTACTCGCATAAAATGTCCGCCGGACATTTTTAATGATGCTCGTCCCCATGGTGGTGTTCTTCAACCGCCGAACCAAAATACAAGGCCGATAACATCGTAAAAATATAAGCTTGCAATAAGGCTACCAAAATTTCAATAGTTGAAATGGCAAATGACAACAAGAATGACAAGCTGCTGCCCAACCAGTTTTTGAAAATAAACATCAACCCAATCAAACTCATTAATACAATATGCCCCGCAAAAATGTTGGCATACAAACGAATCATTAAAGAGAACGGTTTGATTAATACGCCCAACAATTCAATGGGCGCTAAAATAAATTTCATGGGAGTAGGAACACCTGGCATCCAGAAAATGTGACCCCAATAATTTTTATTTGCAGTCAAATTGGTGATTAAAAAGGTAATAACCGCCAATCCAAATGTTACAGCAATGTTTCCGGTTACATTGATGCCTAGTGGAGTCAATCCGAAAATATTGAGGAACCATACAAAAAAGAAGATGGTCAATAAATAACTCATGTATTTTTTATAGTGCTTCTCCCCAATGTTTGGAATAGCAATCTCGTCGCGCACATACAACACAATCGGCTCAAAGAAACGACCTGGTCCAGCAGAAATTCCACCATTTTTGGCATATGATTTTGCCAAACTACTAAATAACATAAACATCAAAAAGGCCACCACCATAATGGTTAGTACCCCTTTGGTGATAGATAAATCGATAGGTTTTGCATTGGTTGGGTGGTGTTCGTCACCCAATAAAGTGCCTTGTGCGTCGGTTTTATATATGCGTTCGTGGTGCAATACATAATAATTACCATTAGATTCGGCTACTTTTTCTCCGTGTTCAAATGCAGAAGAAGAAAAAATATGTACGCCATTATCCCATAAAATTATCGGTAATGGAAACCCGTAATGAGTTCCGGTAGCTTCGTCGGCAAAAAGGGAAAAATCATGTGCGTCTAATACGTGGTGATCAATAAACGCTCTGATTTTTGATTTTAAATCGGTAGGTTCTGTATGGGCTTCGTGACTGGCTTCGGCAGCGTGAGCTGGCGTTGAAGCAGCTGCTTCAGGAGTAGTAGAATATCCGGTTAAAGGAAGAAAGGCGACTAAAATTGCTATACTTACTTGAATCAGTTTTTTTGAAAACACCATAGCGAATTAATTAACTTAATTTTGAGTTTCTAAAATTTGGTGCAAAAGTACATTAATTATTAATATTCAAAAGTATAAAGCAATTATTTTTTTGGTGGATTGGTAGAAAAACCAAGGGGTTGTTGCAGATTGTTTAAAATACGAGTAGCTAAATAAGTTTCTATTGCCAAAAACCATGCAAAAACCAATACTACTTGTCTTTTTTCTAGTACATTAGCCGCTGCTGAGCTTGAAGTAACAATATAAAAAAACCAATACGCTATAGCCATTTTTAGTAAGGTGAGCCCAATAAAAATAAAGCCCAAATTATCAGTAAATCGGATTGGCAATACAGACAAAATTCCAAGGAGTATAAACGCCGAAATTCCAAAAAACAAATGGAGTTGTATCAACGAAAATTGAAACGTTGTTGCTGTTTGGCCTAAACTAGTATACCGATATATTCCCAGGTGAATAACAAAACTAATGCCAGCCATAAAAAGCAATTGCAAAAGGAGTTTTACTTTTAACGGCATGCGATTATTGGGATTTGTTGATTTCTTTGAGTTGGCGGTTGATGTTGTAAAAGGCAATGGCAATTCCAACTAAGGTGAGTCCTTTTACAAAAAGTCGGTGTGGATTGCCGTATTTTTCGTCAAGCCATTTACCCAAATAGGCAAACCCAAACACGATGATTCCCATTTGAACGGGAATGTTAATCAGCGCAAGCCATTTATTGCGCGTTTGTTTCTGTTGGTTTGGTGTTTGCATCAGGGAGAGTTGTGGGTTTTACATGCGGTTTCATTTCGCAAGAGGCGCTAAAATCGGCCCCGGGTTCTACCGATAATTTGCCACAAATCACCGCGCCTTTAATGCTGGCTTTGGCTTTTACAGTAAGTAATTCAGCCACTTGAATGTTGCCGTGGTATTTGCCTTCGATATCGCAGTTTTTACATAGTATATCTCCAGTTACTGCAGCAGCAGGACCTATTACTAATTTGCCGTTCGAGGTGAAATTTCCAGTTAATATGCCGTCTAACCGAAAATCAGCCTGAGACACAATGTTGCCCGTGAGGGTAGTGCCTTCAACTATTCGGTTGGTCTTGCCCAATAGATCGGTATAGGATTTTGGTTTTTTGTCAAACATGCTTATTTTTTTTCTTTTTTCATTCCCGAGGGGTCAGGTGGATTCATGTTCATTTCATTTGGATCTGGTGGAGCCATGTTGGTTTCTGTATCATCTCCTCCCAAAACATCATTGGCCGGAACCGTTGGGTTGGGCATTTTAGGGGTTTGCTGTGATTTAGTAGGAACATACGTTTCAGGAGCTTCGGGCAATGGATCGCTTGGCGTGGTCTTTAAATACACCTCAAAATTTTTCTTGATTTGTACAATTTTATAATTGTCATTTGAGATAATGTAAGCCGTATTGGGCAACTTGTAATCCTTGTAGTCGCGCAAAATAGAGACAATTCCCTTCGCCGACTCTTCTGACTTGAGTCCATGAATAACAAAGAAATTTTTGGTAGGCGTATACACATCCATTGATGTTGTCAATTGATCAATGCTTCTGCCTTTGATGAATTTAGCCACAATTTCCTGCAACTTGATGGTGTTTTTGTCAGTTGGATTATCGGCTACATAAATTATTTTCCAACTGGATGGTTTGGCTTGGTAGAAAGTCAATTTTTCTAGTTTTGGATAATCATTGGCTAAGATCAGTTCAGCTGCTTTGCCTTCTTCGGCATTTGGATAGTTAAGAGCAACAAAATTGAGTGCTTTTTTATATTCTTCTAAACCCATTATTTTACCTACACAATGCGCTTTCAATAATTCTAATTTTGGAATAATTTCTTCTCCGGTGTACTGAGAAATTACTTCGTCAAGTGCAAGTAAAGTGGCTTTGATATCACCTGTTTCAAAAAGACGATACACCTTATCATAGGCCGTGTTTGGCGATTCTGTAACCGCTACAGTACCATTGGCTATGGCAATTAAAATTTTAGCATAGCGCGAATCGGGAAACTCATTAATAATTCGATCTTTCATGGCTGCTGCCTTGGCCGAATCGGTAATTTCATAAATTTTATACAACTGATACATCGAGGGCAAAATGAAGCGTTCCTCTGGTTGATTCAAAAGCAATTGTTCTAATTTGGCCGATGCCAAAGCGTATTCTTTGAATTTTTCTTTGTAAATCAACCCCAACTGGTAGTAAGCAAAATTGCGTTCCTTGATTAAGTCATTGACAACCTCATCTGAACTAGGCAATAATTGGGTGTAAAAGGCGGTTGTATAGCGCGCATCTACAGCGCTGTCTTTATTTGGAGAATCTTCTTCTGTCTCTGCTGCATCTTCAGGCACATTACCGTTGGTGTCAACAGACTTCATTGAGGCCACACGCCAGTTGATTTTATAGGGTCGATTACCCCAATTTTTTTTGAATTCGGCTTTACCAAAAGCAACGGTTGAGGCTTTATAAAAATAAAAATCACTCGTGTTAGAAACTAGATCTGCTGCGCTTGGCGGTGCCATTGCGGTTTTACCTTGCCCTTTGCTTCCTGCTTTTTCGGTTAGGGAGTCGGCTGATTCACCTGCTAATTTGGCCGCTTTATCGGCTTTTTCTTTTGTAAGTGCATCCGCTTTTTTGAGTGCATCAATGTGTTTTTGATAATAAGCAACCCTATCGGATTCCGACATCTTATAGACCGAAATAATGCTATCGTTGGTATTGGCGATTGCTTCGTATTTAATTACATCGGCCAAGTTGTCTCGCTTTTTCTTGATGAATTTAAATTCTCTTGATCGATTATTCAATTGGGTCATTGTGCTGTCATAGTACTTGCCTGCTACCGTATATTTGGCTTGATAAAAATAAATCTCTGCCATATTGCGGTAATTTGATGCTACTAAATATTGATCAGCTGATTTCTTTTTTAAGGAAGCATTATAGTAATGCAAAGCTTGTTTGGTATTGTGTTGCTTGTCATAAAACAAGGCTACTCTGTGGTTGAGCACGTCTAAAAAAGCCCTGTTTTCACGGTCTTTTTTTAGCTTGTCGAATTTTTTCAAAAAAGCAACCGTATCTCCTTTGGTAAAATCAAACATCATGGCTTGTCGCGCATGGGCTTGAATTACATATTCACGTGCCGATTTACGTTTCATATCAATTACCGATTGATAGGCCACAAAAGCACTGTCAAGTTGGCCCATTTCTTCAAAAAGCTGGCCAATAATAAAACGATAGCGTGCTTTTTCTTCTTTTGATTTGGTAAAATCACGGGCTAATTTTAATTTGGCAATGGCGCTATCTTTTTCAGACAAATGCAAATAAGCTTGTGCAATACTGGCATTGGCATCGGCAAATATTTGGTCTTTAAATTTTATTTCATCTAGCAGTTTGGTAAGATTGGTTACCGCAAGCGCATCATTTTCCATGCGCATATTGGTTTTTTCACGCCATATTTTAGCCTCGTATATCTTGTCGCTATTGGGGTATTTGTATAAAATGTAATTAAACGCTTCCAACGCAGGTACAAACCGCTGATCATAATACCTGGCTTTACCCAGCATTAAATAGGCTTCATCCATTTGTGGGTTTTTTTCGGCACCACCTATGTTCATGGAGTGTTTTTGAATGGCCATCGTAGCCTTGGTTTCGGCGCGTTCAAAATTGGGATTAACTTTAGTTTCTCCGGGCAGGACTGTCTCTTTACTAATTTGCATGCGCTCTACCGGCAACACTTCCCAGTAATTATCCTGATTTTGGGCTTTCAAATCAATAATTCCTTTATCTAGTGCCATTCCTCCATTGTATAAAATATTATACTTGGTGCTTAGCGCATGGGAATTTCGAGAGGTAAACGAGTCTTTTTTGGTGGAACAAGCTAATATGAGCGCACCTATGCCTAGCGTGAAAAAAAAACTGAGTTTATTGGTTTTCAATGGAAGACGATTTGGGTGTTAAAACTTAAATAAAGCCGTTTTAGTATATAGACGGGTAAAAATACGTTTCTTTTTGACATACTAAAAAATATAGTCCGTTTTTTGAGCAAGGCAGACGGTTCTTAAATAAAAATATACACGTGTTGGGTAGTTAAATTGGTCCTATTCGTTACTTTTGCCAAAATTTTTTATATGTCTTCGTTCTACAAATTAGCGATCAAAGAAGTGCGTCGCGAAACCAAAGATGCCGTATCTATTCAATTTCAAGTACCCGCCGAATTGGCAACTCTTTACCAATTTACAGCCGGTCAATATGTAACCTTAAAATTAACTTTGGATGGAATTGCCCTGCGCAGACCCTACTCTATTTGTAGCGCTCCTGCAAGTGGAGAATTGCGGATTGCCATAAAAGCAGTACCTCATGGGGTGTTTTCCAATTTTGCTAATTCCCAATTAAAAGCGGGCGATTTACTTGAAGTAAGTGTGCCTGAAGGTCAATTTCGATTAACCACACAACCAACACAATCTAAATCTTATATGGCTATTGCGGCTGGAAGTGGAATTACTCCTATACTTTCCATGATCCAAAGTGTTTTGGCTGAGGAGCCACAAAGTACATTTGCCTTGATTTATGGAAACAAAAGCCCCGAAGACACCATTTTTTATTCCCAATTACAAGTGCTTCAAGCGGCACATCCAGGGCGTTTTTCAATTCAATATGTATATAGTCGAGCCAAAGCCGAACACGCTTTGTTTGGACGAATTGATGTGTCTGTACTAAATTACTTTTTCAATCAGCACCCCAATACCTCATTTGACAACTACTTTTTGTGTGGTCCAGAATCAATGATTCAGGAAATTTCAGCCGAACTAAAAACCAAAAACGTACCAGAATCGGCCATAAAATTTGAGCTATTTAGCGCCGCTCCAACTGAAAAAAACGATCAATCAAGTCAAGGCAACACCACTATTTCGGTTTTGGTTGACGGTGAAACCACCACCTTTGAAATGCCACAAAAACAAACCGTATTAGAGGCAGCCCTTAAAAAAGGAATCGATGCGCCCTATTCCTGCCAAGGCGGAATTTGCAGCAGTTGTTTAGGTAGAGTAACCAAGGGAAGTGCGCACATGGTCAAAAACACCATTTTGTCGGATAGCGAAATAGCTGAAGGACTTATCCTTACTTGTCAGGCACACCCAACATCTTCAGAATTGTTTGTGGATTTTGACGACGTTTAAATCGCCGTAATTTCTTTAATTTTAGCCACAACGGTTTCGGGTAAAATGGTACGCATGGCGTCTGTATAACCCGGAACAATCTTATTGCCATACACAGAGGTGGGTAAACCTGGAAATTGGTTTCTATCGGCACAAAGCGAATTGCTTTCTGGCTGATGAAACGGCATAAATCCCGCATACGGATGCGTTGCGCCCCAGAGGGTAATTACCGGAATTCCCCATAAAGCGCCCATGTGGCCATTGGCCGAATCCATCGAAACCAAAACATCAAATTGACTCATCACCGCCAATTCTTGCGCCAAACTGAGTTGTCCCGCAACGACTTTGGTGTGTTTTGTATGCTCCGAAAGCTGCGTCAATAAAGCAATTTCTTTGGCTCCACCACCCAATAAAAACAACTCATAAGAACCGGTATCATCCAATTGGTCAATCACCTTTTTCATCAAATCAAGCGGATACATTTTTCCTTCATACTGCGCAAAAGGCGCTAGGCCAATCCAAGGTTTGGTTTTGACACCGACCAAAGATTCAATTTCTTGTAATTCTGGTTTGGGTGGAAAGGTAGGCTGCGATAGATCTACCGGAAACCCCAATTTTGCTAACACATTTGCTTGCCGATTAACCATTAAAGTCAATGGAAAAAATGCCTTGTTTTGCAAACGCGTTAGTGCTTTTTTCTCGCCACGGCCTTTGTCTAAGGCGGCGGTTTTTTTACCCGATAAAGCAAATAAAACACGTACTATTTTGCTGCGCAACACATTGTGTAAATCAGCAAAGGAATCAATAGACAAACCCGACAATTGCTGGTATAAACGCCATATTCCCAACAATCCTTTGTGGGTTGTTTTCGGGTCAAAGGCTATAAATTGAAGCTGCGGTAGGGTATCAAAAAAAGGTTTAAAAAAAGGACGAGATACCACAGTTACTTGGAGATTAGGATGCTGATGAACCAAAGCCCTTAAAACAGGAACCGTCATGGCTACGTCTCCCATAGAAGACAAGCGCATGACGGCTATATGTTTGGGTTTTTGTGCCAAAAGACAGGTAAACCTTATTTTTTGTTTTGGTATAACACCGGATTCAATTCTTCGTCGTTGTACATTTTCATTTGTTTGTACACCTTCATGAATTTTTCTCCTTGCTCAATGTCGTGCAACAAATCATCGATGGCTGTTGACAAATCCGAACGTTGCTCCAATAATACGTTCAATTTAGATTGGCAATTGGCACGGTGCTCGGGTGTAGCTTCGGCGCGTGTGGCCTCTTCTTGCATGTGGTAAATTTTTAAAGCCAATATCGACAAACGATCAAAGGCCCAAGCTGGACTTTCGGAATTAATTTTGGCATTGTCTTTTACGGCAACCCCGCTGTATTTTTGTAAAAAATAGCTATCAATGTATTCTACCATGTCGGTGCGTTCTTGGTTGGAGGCGTCTATGCGGCGTTTCAACGTTAAGGCGGCAACCGGATCTATTTGGGGGTCGCGAATAATGTCTTCAAAATGCCATTGCACGGTGTCAATCCAATTTTTTAGGTACAATAAATGTTCAAATTGGTCTTTGGGATACGGATTGGCAATGGGTTGATCCACATTGTCGTGTTTGTGGTAATCGATGATGCTTTGCTCAAAAACAGAATAAGCTAATTTTGAAAACATAAGAAGTAAATTTTAGGTCACAAAGATACTTTTTATACATTTATAAACGAATACAAATTTTTTACTTCATGCAAATTCATTACCTCTCCGAGCAAAATAGTTTACTTACTCATTATCTATACGAAATACGCGACGTGACCATTCAAACGGATCGGCTGCGTTTTCGAAAAAACATGGAACGCATAGGGGAAATTATGGCCTATGAAATCAGTAAATCATTGGACTATGAAGCTGTGTCGGTACAAACTCCTTTAGGAACAAAACACACGACGCAGTTAAAACATGAAGTAGTTTTATGCTCAATATTGCGTGCCGGTTTGAGTTTGCACCAAGGCTTTATGAGTTTTTACGACCGAGCTGAAAATGGATTTGTTTCGGCCTATCGCCACCACCCGAATCACGATGATAATTTTGAAATCAAAGTAGAGTACCAAGCCGTGCCTTCTTTTAAAAATAAAGTAGTCCTTCTACTCGATCCGATGTTGGCAACCGGACAATCGATCGAAGCCGTTATTCAAAAACTACACCAAGAAAATCAGGCACACGAAGTGCACATTGCAGTCGTGATTGCGGCGCCCGAAGGCATTGCACATTTGCAAAAAACCATTCCACCTACCTGTCATTTATGGGTGGCTTCGTTGGATGAACGACTGAATGAAAAAAACTACATCATTCCAGGTTTGGGCGATGCGGGCGATTTGGCCTATGGTCCTAAATTATAACTGAAGTACAAATGCGACTACAGCACCAATTATAAGAGCAACTAAGAAAACTTCTCTTTGCCATTTGCTTGAAAGTGCTTCAATTTGACTTGTCAAAATAATGGCCAAGGGTGAAATACTAAACACCGCTATTTCCGAAGATTTATGAGGAGCTAAACCATAGACGGCAAAAGCCAAGACTAAAGCAGAAAGCACTTTTTTATATGACGAATGTTGCAATAATGGCCGGTTGGCTAATGAAATTGACATGGCAAGTGCAGAAAACAAAGCAACTGAGAAATAAATCAGCAGCAACAAATCGCTTGTGTTTTGGGTATCGAATGTAAAATGGGTGCTGTATGTTACATGTTGTTCCAGGTTGTCTATCCAAACGGGGTTCCAAAAATAGGCGGCAAAAAGATACAACAACGATACGGTTACAAACGCCAGGGCTGGTAAAAACCAAGTGCGGTAATCGCGTGCGGTATGAAAAAGTATGGAAATGTAAACCAAAACAAGGAATAAAATACTCCAAAAATAAAATAACGAAGCCACAAAAATCCACAAGGACGCATCAAACAATTTTTCTTTGGCCGACTTCATGGTGTGTAATGAAACTAGTCTTCGAAGGGAAAGCAACACAAAAAATTGAGCAAACAACAACTTGACGTTCAAAAAAACAGCGGGAAAAATTGCAAAAAGTAACACACAAAACAAGGCTGTATAGGCACTGTCTTTGCTCATTGCATTTTTTTTAGCCACAAAATTTGTAATGAAAATTGCTGCAAACAGCAACACCAATTTGACAAAGGCAAACAAATAAGGCATATTATCGACAGGTACAAGCGCAGCTTGACTGTAGTAGGCGCCGGCAAATGCAATCATTCCGATAATAACAATCGAATAATTTAATGGAGTAGATTTTCTGAAAAGACTTGTAATCATGCGGATATTTTATACTTTTGCGAAGTAAATATACTATTTGTTTAAAATTCAACAACACCCTATTATGAGAGCATTTTTCGAAGGAATACAATGGTTATTTGAAAACGTGTTATTCTTGCCACATGATTTTTTACGAAAATTAGAATTGACAAGCTGGTCTGGAGCTAATATTATCAATTGGATTTTCATGTTAATATGTACAGCAGCAATGCTATACTGGATTAAGCAATTGCAATTACACAAAGCAAACAACGAAGAATTTCAAGATACTACGGCACATTCGTTCTTGACTAAATAAGGTCAAAGCCAATATCTTTTCTATAATACATCGTATCAAAATGTAGTTTCTCTATGTTTTGATACGATTTTTTTAGTGCCTCTTGGAAATCATTTCCGTACGATGTTACCGCTAACACACGGCCGCCGTTACACACAACTTGCCCCTCTTTTTCTGCTGTTCCTGCGTGAAAAACGAGGGAATCAATTACCGTTTCTATGCCTGAAATTGGCATGCCTTTGGCGTAATCTTCCGGATAACCACCCGAAACGAGCATTACCGTAGTCGCTGTTCGCGGATCTATTTTAAGATTCACTTCGTCCAATTTTTGTTCGGCCACCGCTTGAAAAATAGCCACCAAATCCGATTGGATGCGCGGGATCACCACTTCGGTCTCTGGATCACCCATGCGCACATTGTACTCGATAACCATGGGTTCGCCTTTCACGTTGATCAACCCAATAAAAATAAATCCTTTGTATTCGATGCTTTCTTTTTGCAAACCAGCAATCGTGGGTTTTACAATGCGGGTTTCTATTTTTTCCATCAACACAGCATCAGCAAATGGAACTGGGGAAACGGCGCCCATTCCGCCGGTATTTAGGCCGGTATCGCCTTCTCCGATGCGTTTGTAATCTTTGGCTGTAGGCAAAATTTTATAATTTTTGCCGTCGGTTAATACAAAACAACTCAATTCAATCCCGTCCAAAAATTCTTCAATCACCACCTTGGAGCTGGCTTGACCAAACTTGGCACCAACCAACATGTGGCGCAATTCCTGTTGGGCTTCTTTTATATCTTGTAAAATCAACACTCCTTTTCCGGCCGCTAAGCCATCGGCTTTGAGTACATAGGGCGGCTGTAAAGTTTCCAAAAACTGACAACCTTGTTCTACGGTTTCTTTGGTGAAACTCGCATAGGTTGCAGTGGGGATTTGATGACGCACTAAAAATTCTTTGGCAAATTCTTTACTGCCTTCCAATTGGGCGCCCACTTTAGATGGACCAATCACCGGAATTTTTGACAACAATTCATCCGCTTTAAAAAAATCAAAAATTCCTTTTACTAACGGATCTTCAGGGCCCACCACCACCAAATCAATTTTTTCTTGAAGAATAGTATTTTTTACGGCTTCAAAATCGGTTGGGTTGAGTGATAAATTGGAAGCAATCGCGGCAGTTCCTGCATTTCCAGGAGCGATAAATAGCTTTTTGCATAAGGGCGATTGTAGCATTTTCCAGGCCAAAGCATGTTCTCTTCCTCCTGATCCTAACAATAAAATTCGCATGGCTGTGTGGGTTTGTGTTGTGGCGCAAAAATAAGGGCTTTTGGGTAATAAAATCAAAAAAAAGAAATCGCACAGCTAATCCTACTTCATTAATAGTATTTTTGGTAAAAAATTACTCGTGCTGAAGCTGTTTGACCTTTCGCTGCAACTCAATGGCTATCCCTTGCGGTGGGCCAAACAACACTTGAATACCCTTGTTGATATCCCTGAAAATCAATTTATAATTCAACACGAAGCGCAAAAAAAAGCCCTTTTGGACTTTCATTTGCAGCACAATTCTTTTTACCAAAAAAAAGTTGATTCTACTAATTCCATTGTCTGGGAACAGTTGCCCATTCTACAAAAAAGGGATTACCAAGTGCCATTGTCCGAGCGATTTTCTGAGGGATTTTCAGAAAAAAACTGCTACCTCAACAAAACCTCAGGCTCCAGCGGCGATCCTATGGTGTTTGCTAAAGACAAAGCCTGTCATGCATTAATTTGGGCCAACATTATGCGCAAATTTGCCTGGCATGGAATCGATTTTAACAGATCCTATCAAGCGCGATTTTATGGGATGCCCATGACGTTCTGGCCGCAAAAACTGCTGCGAATTAAGGATTTTCTGAGTTATCGCTACCGAATGAATATTTTTGATTTGTCGGATGAAGGCCTCAATAAAATCATACAACAATTTGCTACTAAACGCTTTGACTACATCAATGGGTATACCAGCGCCATTGTGTTGTTGGCTAAACATTTGGAATCTAAAAACAACGTGCTAAAAACACTTTGTCCAAGTTTAAAATGCTGTATAGTCACCTCCGAAATGTTGTTTGAATCGGATAAAATTCTCCTAGAAAAAACACTGGGTGTGCCCGTTATTAACGAATATGGCGCTTCTGAAGTTGATTTGATTGCGTTTCAAAACCAACAAGGCCAATGGATCGTGAATGCTGAAACCTGCTTGGTCGAGATTGTGGACGAACAAGGAAATGTATTGCCCTACGGTCAAGAAGGTCGAATTATTGTGACCCAATTGTATAACAAAGCCATGCCATTTATTCGCTATGAAGTGGGCGATTACGGAATATTGGATCCAAAAAGTACGCCTCAAAAACCAATCCTACAAAAACTTATCGGCCGGACTAATGATGTAATCAAATTGCCTAGTGGAAAACGAGCAGCAGGCATGGCGTTTTATTCAATAACCAAAGCTTTGTTTGACGATCAAACCGACGTAAAAGAATTTGTGATCAAACAAACCAAATTGGATACCTTTGAAATTGAATACGTGAGTGAATTTGCGTTTTCGGATGCGCAAAAACAACACGTTTATCAAGTAATCAGCGACTTTTTGGAGCCCAATTTGTGTCTCGAGTTTATACAAAAATCCAGCAGCAGCCGAACCGCACAAGGCAAGCTTAAACAATTTATTTCGTTAGTGAATTAAGTCTATGAAAATAACACTCGTAGCCGGTGCACGGCCCAATTTTATTAAAATCGCTCCGCTCATTGCGGCCATTGAAAACGAAAAAAAATCGGGAACAAACCTCAGTTACCGTTTGGTTCATACTGGTCAGCATTATGATGCGAACCTCAGCGCTACTTTTTTTGACGAATTGGGCATTCCCGAACCTCAGGTAAATTTTGAGGTGAAAAGCGGTACACAAGCTGAGCAAACCGGGGCAATTATGGTGGCTTTTGAACAAGAATTGCATGACAATCCAACCGACTTGGTGTTGGTAGTTGGCGATGTCAATTCGACCATGGCTTGTGCAATTGTGGCCAAAAAAGCAGGCGTTGCAGTAGCCCATGTTGAAGCTGGAATTCGATCGGGTGATTGGAGTATGCCTGAAGAAATCAACCGCATAGTAACCGACAGTCTAACCGATTATTACTTTACGACGTCTGAACAAGCCGGTGAAAATTTGCGCAATCAAGGAGTTGTAGAGGCTAATATTCACTTTGTAGGCAACGTGATGATTGATACCTTGTACCAAAATAGTCCCCGATTTAAACAACCTAATTTTTGGAATTCACTAGAATTAGCCGCAAAAAACTACCTCGTGCTTACCTTGCACAGGCCATCTAACGTGGACAACTTGGATCATTTAGTAAAATTGCTAATGGGAATTGATGCCTTGGCCAACGATAAAAAAATTATTTTCCCCATTCATCCGCGCACGCAAGCCATTTTGGCTCAAGCGCAGTTGAATTTGTCTAATATTCTATTTGTAAAGCCGCAAGGCTATTTGGCTTTTATGTATTTGGTGCAAAATAGCTTTGCCGTGATTACCGATTCGGGTGGGCTCTCAGAAGAAACAACGGTGCTAGGAATTCCCTGTTTTACCTTACGAACAACTACCGAACGTCCGGAAACCCAAACCATTGGCACCAATACCTTGGTTGGCGATTCGGTCGAAAACTTGAGCAAGCTTTTTGGTGCATTTATGCAAAAAGGAATGTCTGCCCGCGGAATTCCGCCTTTGTGGGACGGAAAAGCAGCCGAACGAATTATAAGCGTATTGCTGAATGCCCATCGTATTGAATAGACCTTTAGTTGTATGAAAGAATCCATCGCCATAATTTCCAATTATTACCCGCCCGAAAAAGGCGCAGCTGCCAATCGCATTGAACAATTGGCGCTGCAATTGCAGGAAAATGGCTATGCAGTTCAGGTAATTTGTCCGTTAGGAAATTACCCGTTTGGTAAATTATTTCCGACCTACAAAGGCAAATTATTTGCAGAAGAAAATCAAAACGGCATTCGCGTATCTCGCTTGTGGATTTTTCCAAGCGTGAGCAAAAACAAACTAATACGCTTATTTTCGGTACTGTCTTTTGTGATGAGTTTGTTGGTTTACCTCGGCTTTAAAAAAACACCGCATAAAATAATTGTGCAATCACCACCCTTATTGTTGTCTTTTGTTTCGGTAGCCTTGCTGCACTTGAAAAAGAAAAAAATAATTTTAAATGTGTCTGATTTGTGGCCCTTGGCAGCCATCGAGCTAAATGCTCTTCAATCGGGTTCTGTGTCACACCGCATAGCCAAAAAAATGGAACAGTTCATCTACCAAAAAGCAACTGTAATTTTGGGTCAATCTGAAGAGATTTTAACGCACATCCGCAGTATTGATTCACACAAACCGCTGTATTTGTATCGCAATTTTCCGCAACATGGTCATGTTGAAATAGAGAATATGTCAGAAGCCGTTCGGCCGATAAAGCTTTTTTATGCGGGCTTATTGGGTGTGGCGCAAGGCGTATTAGAACTCTGTATAAAATTGGAATTACCAGCAAATATGGAGTTGCATTTGTTTGGCGATGGGACCGAAAAGGAAGCTATACAAGCCGAATTAGCCAAAAATCCACGATCCAATTGGTATTTTCACGGCATGCTCGACCGAAAGGAATTACACCAACAACTGCAACACTTTGACGTAGCTTTGATTCCATTAAAAACGAGAATATACGGTTCGGTGCCGTCTAAAATTTTTGAATACAGCGCTTTGGGGTTTCCAGCACTGTACTTTGGTGGTGGCGAAGGAGCAGAACTTGTAAACCAATATGAGTTAGGATGGGTTGCTGCTGTGGGTGATTACCGTGAAACGAATCAGAAATTGAAAGAAATAGCGGCATTAAATCCTGCCAAATTAAACCAACTGAAAGTAGCGGTTTTAAACACCTCACGCATACAATTTAACGTGAGCAAACAAGTGAAAGACCTGTGTGAAAAAGATGTGTTTTAATAGGCTTTTGCATCCCCTTTGAAGATGTTAATCACTGTTTGAGCAATGATTTTTAAATCTAAAATAAGGGACCAATTTTCAATGTAAAACACATCGTACTTGATGCGATTAATCATGTCCTCATCATTCTCAATCTCACCGCGGAATCCCCGTACTTGAGCCAAGCCCGTAATGCCGGGTTTAACATAGTGACGCACCATGTATTTTTTGATTTTATTTCCGTAGGCTTTGTTTTGAGACCATAAGTGAGGCCTTGGTCCCACTACAGACATGTCTCCTAAGAGTACATTTAAAAACTGCGGCATTTCGTCAATGCTGGTTTTGCGGATAAATCGGCCAATTTTGGTAACCCGCGGATCGTTTTTAGAGGCTTCTTGCTCAGTTGTTTTGTTGATTTTCATGGAGCGAAACTTAAAGCAAAAAAACTCTTTCTCCTCTATGCCTGGTCGTCCTTGTTTAAAAAAGATTGGCCCTCTAGATTCCAATTTGATTAAAATTGCCAAAATTGGTACCAACCAAGACAATAAAAAAATCAATACAAAAAGAGAGAAAATAATGTCAAATAATCGTTTAAATATTTTTGTAACGGGATCATGTAACAGGGTGCGTTGCAACGATAAAACCGGAAAAAATTCGTAGTAATCTATTTTTAAATTTTTAGAAAAAATGGCTTTGCTGTCGGGAATAAACTTAATTGTTTTGCGGTATTCATCGGTAAATTCAACCAAGTCTTTCAATTGATCGTTTGAAATTTCATTGAGCGAGCAATAAATCTCATCAACTTTGTGCGTCAATACAAACTCTTTGATTTGATCAATCTTGCCTGTTATATTGGCATTGGACTTCTTGTCGGAAAAATAACCCAAAAAACGATACCCAAATTCGTTGCGGGTTTCAAATAGTTCTTTCAGCTTAATTGCCTCGGGGGTATACCCAATAATCACTGCGTTTCTGTAGTTGCTTCCTGTTGCTAAGCGGTATTTTCTGAGGTAATAAAACAAGATGTATTTAAACCCACTGATAAGAATAAAACTGCAACACATGAAAATAGCAATTGCTCGTCCACTAAATAGAGCTGTTTTATCAAAAGGAAAAAAAGCAATTACTACAAGCAAAAACAAAATACCTTGTTTCACTATTTTGGTAATTATTTCTACCGGTGTAGTAAATCGGTATACCTCATAAAACTTAGAAAAAAAAGCAACAAAACCCCAAGCAATCAATTGGTATACAGTATACAGAGGATTAGTTAACCCCAAATCGCGGAAGAAATACAAAGACAATAAAGATATCACCAACAAATCAAATGAAATGCTGATGGGGCGAATGTATTTGGAATATCTACCTACAGGTGCTACCATTTGGTTTAATGAATATAACCTGTAAAATCTTTGTGTTCTTCTTTTAACAATTCCTCTGAAGACAACGATTTAAAGTACTCGTAGGTAATTTTCATTCCTTCGGCGCGGTTTACTTTGGCTTCCCATCCCAATAATTCTCTGGCCTTGGTGGTGTCGGGTTGGCGTTGCAAAGGATCGTTTATGGGTAGTGGATGATACACTACCTTTTGATTGGTTCCAGTAAGTTTGATGATCTCTTCAGCAAAATCCTTGATGGTGATTTCGTCTGGGTTTCCAATGTTTACCGGATATACATAGTCCGAATGCAACAAGCGGAATATACCTTCAACTTGGTCATCTACATAACAAAATGAACGGGTTTGCATGCCGTCGCCAAAAATGGTTAAATCTTCGCCACGTAACGCTTGTCCAATAAAGGCAGGAATAACGCGACCGTCGTTTAGTCGCATACGAGGTCCATACGTATTAAAAATACGCACGATACGGGTTTCTACGCCGTGAAAGGTGTGGTAAGCCATGGTAATTGACTCTTGAAAACGTTTGGCTTCATCATAAACCCCGCGAGGACCAATGGTATTTACGTTGCCGTAATACTCTTCGGTTTGTGGGTGCACCAATGGATCACCATATACTTCAGATGTTGAAGCAATGAGTATGCGTGCTTTTTTGTTGCGTGCCAATCCCAATAAATTGTGTGTGCCCAAAGATCCCACCTTTAAGGTTTGAATAGGTATTTTTAAGTAATCGATTGGGCTGGCTGGAGAGGCAAAATGTAAAATATAATCCAATTGTCCGGGAATGTGAACAAACTTGGTAATATCGTGGTGATAAAACTCAAAATGAGGATGTTTAAACAGGTGTTCGATGTTTTTCAGGTCGCCTGTAATCAGGTTATCCATTCCAATTACATAATAGCCTTCGGCAATAAATCGATCACACAAATGAGAGCCCAAAAAACCTGCGGCTCCTGTAATTAAAATTCGTTTCATATTTGTTTTTTATATCAGCTTAACGAAGTGTTAGAGATTTTATTGTTAAAAAATTAACTTTTTATTAAAAACAATCCTAAGGGTCATTAATTAATTTATAAGCTTATTTTATGTGTCCTGAATATTGTGTTTTATAAAGAATCGCAATTGATGTTTCATCAAAAATAGACTAATCAGCAGAGTTGCTATTGGGAATAGCTATAATTTACTTTATACTTTCTTTGTAAATTAGTTCTAATTCACTTATTGTTTCTATTATATTGTAATACCTTCCAAAGGTTAACTTTGCGTTTTCAGAAAACTTAAAGTGCAAAATATTGTCATTAAGTATTTTGATGATTTTTGAGCTAAAATCAACCGTATTGTTATCGTTAATTATATATCCATTATAATTGTCTCTTATTAAGTCTCTGTTTCCGTCACAATTTGAAACCACACAGGGAATCCCAAGAAGCAGACTTTCAATAATTGAATATGGTAATCCTTCGTAACGAGCAGTTGAGATATAGATTCTTGATTTACTAATAATATTTAAAACATCTGATCTTGAAGTCCAATTTAACAATGTAACATGATTGATTAGCTTTAAATCTGAAATTTGTTTTTTAACTATTTCTAGTTGATCTGAATGATGTCCAACGCCCATTAAAACCAAATGGATATCTTCTTTTTTTCTCACCTCATAAAAAACGTTGATCATTTCTGTGATGTTTTTTTGATAACAAGGTCGTCCAACTGTACAGATATAATTATTTGGCCACGATTTTTCTATTGAAAGTTCAGGCAATTCCGAAATTGGTTCAATGGCATTGTTAAATAATTTAACTTTATTGCTGTGGTATCCAACTTCAATTAGACCTCTGTTCATTTCCGATGGTGATGATGCTAGTAATAGAGTGTTTCCTTTCGCTAGTGTTTTTTCAATAAATAAATAAAGTGCTCTTTTTAATTTATTAGAGGCGCTTAAATAAGAAAATGCTTGAGGAGTATAAATCACTTTAGTACTGGTAAGTAAACCGACAACCCTTCCTATAACTCCTCCTTTCGCGCTATGGGCATGAATTAGGTCTGGCTTTTCTTTTTTTACTATTAAATATGTTTTTAGGATTGCATTAAAATCCTCAATAATTGAAATCTCCCTAGAAATAGAAAGTTTGAATTCGTTTACTACATTAGAATTTGAATCAATGAAAATTTCTTTTGTGTCATTTTTTCCATGAATTACAATGTTTTCGAATTTAGAAACATTAATGTTTTGAAGAATTAATCGTAGAGAAATATCAACTCCACCAACAGAATGAAGTATGTGTGCAATCTTAATTTTTGTCATTAATGTACTCTTTTTTCATAGACAATAAAGCCACGAATATACTAAAAACATAGCACCCAAATTGGCGGTACAGTACATTTTCAACTAAAAAAAAGAACACAATTGTAACCAACAATGCTGTATTAAAAAACTGTTTTCTTACTAAAGAAAAAAGGTAAATAAAAAAACCCGATAAAATAAAAAACGCAAATAAACCGCCTATTAAGAAATAATCAATTATCTGATTATGTGAATTAAAATTTGTTGTTAAAAAATAATCTTTTTTATTCGGATTACTTATATTTTTCGCATAACATGCTGTGTAATTTTTGTTGATAAGCGAATAGCTTTCTAATCCAAAGAGTAAACTATGGTTGGGGGTTTTAGCCATTTCGTAAGCGCAATTCCAAATAACAAATCTCGGTTCGTAATTCGATGCAATTTCTATTGATTTTTCAAAACTCTCCCTAATAAAAAATCGTTGTTTTATATTCTTATTGTAGTGTAATATGGCTCCAAAGAACAAGAATAAAACTAGAATTGTTGCTGTTTTAATATAAGCCTTTGTTTTTTGGTAAAAAAGGAAATATATTATTGCTGTCAAAAATATAGTGAGTATAGACAACCTTGCAGAAATCAATATGATAAAAACCAACATAATTACACTGCTAGATATGAGTAAAAATTTATATTTTTTTAAAGTAGAAGTCAATTCAAGCGACAAAAAAATTCCTAAAACCGCATAAAAACCTGCATATGGTCTTTCCAATATAAGAAGTTCATTTACTTCACCTGTGTTGCTGAATGGTAAAAAATGATAACTATTGTAGAATTTCCAAATTAAAAAACACGAAGCGAGAACAGTAGTATTTATACTGACTAACAAAAATATCTTCAGTGTTTTGAAATCTTTGACTTTATGAAGAATAACCAGTAACCATAATGCCAATATATAACCTCTATATACCGGAAAATCAAGTAAAAAAGTTTCAAAAATCAATGCCTTTAAAGTGATGTAAATCACTAGTATAGCAAATAGAATTAAACCATTAAATCGAATATTCTTTATTTTTTGAATTGACAAGTCTTTTAAAAAAAGAATTGACAATACAATAAGGAAAATATTCGGTATAGCGTTTGAAAACGGTAAAACAAGAACCATTAAACAAACTAAGTAATCATATAAGTTGTCCTTTATGTTATTCATTGCTTGATTTTTTTTATAAAAAATATCAATTGATATGGCATATAAAGCAGCACATAATTTCGGATTAATCCATAAATAGGGAAAAACCCAAAATAAAAATGAGCCTTGATTATGTTGATTCTGCTTTTTACTTGTTGCTTTCTCTTGGTAATCGATATTCCAGAGTCGTTTATCTCTATTTGAGAAAGGTATTCCTGAATGTTGAACGCTTTGTATTGTTCAATAATTGAAAAGAAAAAAGCATAATCTTCAGCCCATTTGTATTGCGTGGGATATAAGCCAACCGTAGTCAGAATTTCTTTTGAAAACATAACTGTTGGATGAATCAGCATCGAATTGAAATACATCTTATTCCTGATCTCTTCGTGGTTTTCAGGCATCGTGAGCTTGTATAAGAATTTATCATCAATACCAACAGCGATTACATTAGTTCCAACAATTTTTATTTCCCTGTTTTTAGCAAGGAATTGTTGCTGCATCCTGAATCTCTCTCCGAGACACATATCACCACAATCTAAACGAGCAATGTATTCATACTGCTTTGTGAGAATATATTGGAGTCCATGATTCAAAGCGTTTTCAATACCCTGGTTTTCCTGAAGGTATTCAAAATAAATAGTGCCTTTTGCTTTAAATGCCAACTTCAAAGTGACTTCGTCTATCTGCTCCTTTTTACTGCCGTCGTCAACAATGAGTACGTCAATACATTCATTCGCGTCAATGGATCTTAACGATTTGGTTAGCCCTTCGGGATTATTGAAGTGGGGAATTAAAAGAATTGCACTATTCATGTTTTTTTGGTATTATAAGAAAACCGGATTAAAATGGCTAAACTCAACCATACGCCGTATATCCTAAAAGCATCTATTTGTAGCCAGTTGATGTATAAACCGATTAATGAAATATAGACAATCATTGCTAGAATCCTTTTATCTCCATCAGAATTTCTCATGGTTTGTCTGGCAATTTTAACGCTAAAATAAATTAATGCCAAAAACAATAAAGTGCCGACTAAACCAGTTTCTGCAAGTAATCGCGTATATAGATTGTAACCCGGTGGGAATGACAAATCGTTTTTGTTTTTATACATTTCTTTGAATTCCCAATTGTTGTTTGTTGCCCAAAAAGGGTAATGAAGTCTGCTAAAATACGTTTGTTGTCCAAATCCAACGCCGATAATCGGGTGTTCCTTAAAAACCTGAATAGAAGCATATTGAAGCCCAAATCTAGATTTGTTTGAAACGTTGGTTTTCATGTTGCTACTGAAATCTAGCGATTCAACCTTTTCCGACACTGATTTAAAGATTTTTTCACCATTGACAACCATAAGCAGACTAGCAACAGCAACAAAGGCTGTAATTGAAGTTCGAATATACTTCTTATATCTCTGATCTCTATAAAGCATAATGCCAAAAATGAATACCTGAAAAAAAACGACCAACAATCCTGTCCGTGAACCCGAAAAATAAGTTAGAAACACTACACAAATGGTCGGAACAAATTTAAGAGGGCCCTTCTTCTCAGTAAGAATATAACTAAACATCCAGCCGGCGATAGTTGTCAAATAAATGGCAAGAAATGGTGGTTCAAAACAGAAAGAGGAAATTCTCCCTTCGATGTGATAATTTACTTCCGTAAACGGAAAATAATTAAACAATCTCAACACGTGCGTTAAAGAACCAATCCCAAAAAACCTGTTGAGCGTTTCCAAAAAGCCGTATATTGTTGCAAAAACCAAAGAACACAGGAATACTTTTCTGATTTTATAAAGAATGTCCTTCAGCTCCATCCTTACGATTACATTCCAATATAATGTAAAGAAAATCAAGGTTGAAATTAGCAATGCTACATACTGTCTTATAAACCTGCTGGTTCCTGAAGTGTGCTTGAAATAACTCAATGAAACAGAGGGGTAGTTGATCAATGTCGTTAGGATGCACCAGGCCAAAAAAAAGAGTAATATTTGAAAAACAAAACTATTTAATGGTAATGATAGTTTACTGCCTCTAAAAAAATCGATGATTAATATCAGGAAGCCCGCAAATAAAAAAAGCGCACCCGCTTCCCTTTTGAATTCCCCTAAAACATTAATGCCTTCATATTCATTAAAGGACAGAAAAAACATCCCCAAAATAAAAAAAGCATAATAGATTCTATATAGCGATTGCTTCATTTTGTCTTTGGGAAAAGTAGTTTGTTGTGAATAAAACATCGGAATATCCAGATTAATATAAAATTCAATAATATTAGTTCTATCGAATTAACGTAATACACAACAAAGATTAAAGTAAAAAAAGTAAAAAGAAAGATATAAAGATTCGATTTTCTGAGCATCTCTAATGACGTTCTAGCTTCAAACGCCGAATTGATGGCGGATGAAAAAAGACGCAGCGTTCCTGTAGCTAAAAGAATCAAAATGATTGTCGAATAATTCTGAAAATTGAATTTTATTAATTTGAGATAACTGAGAACAAGTGCGGTGAAAAACAACAAAAACCCCATAGATAAACCAAAAATGATTGCTCTGGTATTGAATTTTTTATAGTATTCAGGATTGAAATTGTTTTTAAAAGCGATCAATTGTTTGAAACTAATATAGTTTTGAAGTATTGCATAAGGAGCCAGAAAAAAATTAGTCAGATAGAAGAAATTTCCAAATTCCTTAAAATCGTATTTAGTCTCGATAATAAAACGGTCAGAAAAAAGAATCAAGGCAGCAGATAAAATTGATAGAAAATAATGAAATGACGTCTGGATGATTTGCCAGGTTGTGAAATCATTATTGAACTGAAATTGAATTTTTTTATAGACATAGAACAAAGTCACTAGAAAAATCAAAATGATGTTGCACAAGATGATGTTCACAAAAAGTCGAAATAGATCGTTGTGTTGAATGTAAAATAGAAATGCCGTGACAAACATTACCAATTTCCAATAATTGGAAGTAATCTGGGCAAATACGAAATCTGAGTTTAATCGAAGGATACTGAATAAAAATAAAATACCAATCATACCCATACTCGAAAAGAATAGCAAAACACTATTAATCTCAACTTCTGGGTAATTTTTTTTAAAAACCAAAGTCCCAATCAACGACGACATTACAACAATTATTGGCACCAAAACAAATTGCATTTTTTGTGTGTGTATCTTATCTTTCTCTAATGATACTGAAAACCTCAGAAAAACCTGATCAGCTCCGAAAATGCCTACTACATAAATTAATGAAAAATAAGAAATCAATATCGAGTAATGTCCGTATATATCAGAATCAAAAACGTCTTTCAATAACAAATTCGAAAGAAAGAATGAGGCCGCTCCTGCAATTATTACAAATAAAGATAAATGATCGCCTATTTTTTTTCTCATTCCGTTTATAAATTTTCTAGAACAATGCTTTGACGTCTTGCTTAAAAAAAAAGGATGTCTAAAATTTAGACATCCTTCAAATGTTTTTCTTCATTCCTACAATGGTCTGCCTAACAATTTTTCCAATTCAAAATAAATTGGCGGATTCGTGTTGAAGTATGGATCGTAAATTCCGTTTTTTTCTGTACATGTAGCTGTAGCTGTAGCTGCATCATATTGAATATATTCGTTCGCTTTGAAGAATTTTTCAAAATTCATCTGGTCTATTATAAATTGTCTTCCTTCGAAGCTTAGCGTAATCGAATTGATTTTTATTGGCTGTTGTTCTTTTTTAGAACTGATATCAAAACGGATGTCGTTTGGCAGTACGCCTTCAGGAATACTAAATGTTACTTTTTGAGAAACTTCGCTGCCTTTAACGCCAGAATAAACTGTGTTTTTATCATCAAAATAGTTGATTGACTGGTCTTTATAAAAAAGAATCAACTCATCATCTTTTTTTACTACCATATCTACTGTTACATCAAAGGTGTTTGCTTTTGGAACTTCAAGATCTGCCGCTTCATCCTTTTTATCGTTTTTACATGAAATAAAAATTGTAGAAAAAAATAGTAGTGTAAGTATTAATTTTGTCTTCATTTTTGCTTAAAATTTATTGCAAAACTATCGTTTTTTATTGAGATTGCAAATTTAATTTTTTATATAACAAAAGCATTAATTAAATTTAAACGGCAATTCATTGATTGAGTTTGTCCAAATTTTTGGCGCAATACCCTTTTATCTGTTACAATTTTAATTTATACTTTTAACAAATTTTTAATTCGATTATTATCATGTGTTTTATCTATAAAATTCGCTTGTTTAATATCGGAGTATCAGCAGCAACTTTTTACCATTACTAAATGTTATTCAACTCAATAAACTTTTTCATTTTTCTTCCGATAGTTCTTCTTTTTTATTGGTTCGTAACTAAAAGAAACTTAAAAGCCCAAAATCTACTTCTTTTGGTTTCGAGTTATTTTTTTTACGCCTGCTGGGATTGGCGTTTCCTGTTTCTATTGATTTTTTCTACACTTCTAGATTATTTTACTGGTCTCAAAATGAGTGATTCGCAAAACAGGCTCATGAAGAGGTTCTGGTTCTGGATTAGTGTAACCATAAATCTTAGTTTTTTAGGTGTATTTAAATACTATAACTTTTTTGCAGATTCGTTTGCAGATGCGTTAAGACAAATAGGATTCCATATTAATCCATGGACTCTAAAATTAATTCTGCCTGTTGGAATATCGTTCTATACTTTTCACGGATTGTCATATGTAATCGACATCTACAACGACAAAATCAAAGCCGAGAAAAATTTTATTGATTATTCTGTTTTTGTTAGTTTTTTCCCTTTACTTGTTGCTGGACCAATTGAAAGGGCGACACATCTTTTGCCACAAATACAAAAAAAAAGAACTTTTGATTATTCAAAATCAGTTGACGGTCTGAAGCAAATCTTGTGGGGCTTGTTCAAAAAAATCGTTATCGCCGATCAATGTGCCGAATATGCCAACATCATCTTTAGTAATTCCGAAAACTTTTCAGGCAGCACTTACTTTCTAGGTGCGCTTTTTTTCACTTTCCAGATTTATGGTGATTTTTCTGGATATTCTGATATCGCTCTGGGAACGGCAAGACTCTTTGGTATTGAGTTGCTGCGAAATTTCGCATTCCCTTATTTTTCGAGAGATATCTCAGAGTTCTGGCGTCGTTGGCACATTTCTCTTTCAACGTGGTTTCGCGATTATCTCTACATTCCTTTGGGAGGAAGCAAAGTAGGAATCTGGGGGAAAGTCAGAAATACATTTATAATCTTCCTTGTTAGTGGATTTTGGCATGGCGCGAATTGGACCTTTATAATCTGGGGACTATTAAACGCGATTTATATTATGCCTTCAATAGTTCTGGGAACCAACAGAAACAATCTAGAGATTGTGGCTAAAGGAAAACACCTGCCAACAATCTCAGAGTTTTTATCGATCCTATTGACTTTTATACTAACCGTTTTTGCTTGGATTTTCTTTCGATCTGAAAATGTAAAATTGGCTTTCTATTATATTTCACAAATCTTTTCACCATCAGTGTTTAAAGCCCCGTATTTCCCAGGTATTGGCTATATACTGCCGCTGATGTTTTTTTTATTTTTATTCGTGCTGATCGAATGGATTGGAAGAGAACAACAATTCGCAATTGCAACCTTTGGTAATAAATGTCCAAGATTCCTACGATGGATTTTCTATTACCTGATTATACTGTCTTTGTTTTATTTCGCAGATTCGAACCAACAATTTATTTACTTTCAATTTTAATTCGAATGAAATCATTAGTTAAAAACAGCATATTGTTTCTTGTCCCGCTAGTAATAATCCTATTATTGCTTGAAATATTCCTGCGCTCGATTGATACATCATATAGTGAAAAGAAAAAAGGATTGGTTGCAAACGATGTTAAAGTCGAACTATTAATTTTAGGGAATTCTCATTCAACTTACGGTATCAATCCTAATGCATTCGATTTGTATGCTTACAATATGGCAAATGTTAATCAGTCTTTGTATTTTGACAAACGCATCACATTGAAACACCTTAATCAATTGCCAAATCTAAAATATGTTCTAATTGGCATCGATTACCATTCCCTATATTTCTCCGACCAGAAAATCAGGAATATCTGGTCTTATTACGATTATGGAATTGATTATAAGAATCAATTGTCGTTTACATCGAAAAATTCGAGAATCAAAGGTTATACCCTAAAAGTTGCGCTGACTTTCATCAAAAGAAAATACAGTGGAAATTACCAAAAGATCAAAGCGATAGATGTTGAAGATGGTGTTGATTTAAACCAACCGATACAAAAAGGCTGGTTTTCTTTCGTCGGAACAGAAAAAGGGTTGATGAATGAGAAAAGTTATGGCTCTACTGCGAACCTATTCAATTATACTGTAAAGAATTCAACCGAAAAGACGGAAATTATCAGCAATCTCGAAGACTTTATTGGCATTCTAAAAAAACGCAACATCACACCAATATTAGTAACGACACCATGTTACGAGCCATACAAGAAACTACTTTCTAAAAAATATTTAGACACAAATCAAGCTGATGTGAAAAAACTAACTGAAAAATATCAGATAGCTTATTGGAATTATTTCGACCTGCCTCTGGACCAATCGTGTTTTCACAACTGCGACCACCTCAATGGCAAAGGCGCTGCAATCTTTTCTAAAATGCTTAATTCCCGGTTAAAATCCATTAAATAATTTTTACTTTGCTAATACAATCAATGAATAGCCTCCAAGCAATCGACTTGCAAAATCTGGATTGATGGCAAATAAAATTTTTCTCGGAAATTTCAATAATTTGGCGCTTAGTTTTCCGTTGTTAATCTCAACTGAACTGCCGGTATACTGATAGTCTATAATTTCGAGACCACAATCCTTTAATGTAGACAAAGCCGTATCTTTTGTAAAAAAATGAATATGTCCAAATATTTCCCGTGTTACCGTAGGGGTGTTTCTTAAAACACTCATAGCATTAATGTCGAGTGGGATGTGAAAAATTTTATATGTAGCTTTTGTACTTGCTTTTTTTATGAATCCAAAGTAGTCATCAACATGTTCAAATACATCAACCATGAGTAAAAGGTCATAGACTTCCTTTTTTTTCAACAAATCCTCATTAAAAAAATCAATTTTTTCGTTAATTCTATTCGGCCAAAAATGTTTTACGTCGGGAGCAATATCATATCCTGAAAACATTACATTTTTATTCGTCATTTTTTTCTGTAGCTGGACTAATATTTCTCCAGCGCCACAACCAATTTCTACAATAGAATTTGGATAAAGACCATTTTTATTCATTATTGTCAATATCTTATCCGCTTTCCATGGCGAATCTTCAATATGCCAATTCTCGTTTTTCTCTAAATATTCTGAATTTTCTTGAGAGTAAATAGTCTCTGTCATTGATTGGTGATTTTTTTTTCAAAAATAGCTAATTGTGTTTGAAGTAATCTATTCTTCTTAATTTTGTTATGAAATCTATGATCCTAAAGGATTTAATACGCCTCAAAACAGTTAGTTGTTCGGATATATAAACTTTATTTTGTTATTGTTTTTGATGATGTTTTTAATCTAATAAAATGCTTATTTTGTGTTGTTCGTAGTCCTTTTCGTGCATTGTATCGAAAAAATGAGGTGGTCAAGACTCTATTTACCTACTTTTGTTGCGTTATTTTTAAAACACTACCCAGGATGAAAAAAATTACCCCGTTTTTGATTGCCTTACTTTTACTTTGTTTTGCTCCTACTTCGCAAAGCCAAGTAGTAATTAATGAAGTACTGAGTTCTAACTCCAGCGTTTTAGCCGATGAAAATGGCTCCTACGAAGACTGGGTTGAATTGTATAACCGCGGCGCATCAACTGTAAGCCTTAACGGTTATGGACTTACTGATGATGCAACGGTGCCGCTCAAATGGACATTTCCAAATGTATCTATTGGAGCTGGACAATACCTTTTAATTTGGTGTTCAGATAAAAACCGAAGAATCCCTGGAAGTCCATTACACACCAATTTTAAAATTACCTCTGATGGAGAGGCAATTACATTGTCTACACCTGCGGGAGTATTGGTAAATGCTAGTCCGGCAATGGCTTCAACACAAAACATGTCTATTGGACGCTCGCCGAATGGGACCGGTAACTTTCTCTATTTTGCAATTCCAACACCCAATGCGGCCAATACCACACAAAGTTATTCCGAAGCGTTAACTCCTCCTGTTTTTTCTCACAATTCAGGATTCGTAACCACTGGGTTTAGCGTAACCATCTCTACTGATGTTCCTGGCGCAAGTATCATCTATACATTAGATGGATCGGAACCCAAATCGTCTAATTTGGGTGGAACTACCTATTCGTACAAAAACCAATATCCCGAAGTGTTTGGCCAAGCAATTGGACCTTTGCTCACTTCTAGTTTTCAAACCCTTACTTACACAGGGCCAATTGCGATAGCCGATCGATCGCCATTACCAAATAAGCTGGCTAATATCTCAACAACATTTCATGCTGACCCTTCGTTTTACATTCCCAACAACCCCATATACAAAGGAACTGTAATTCGTGCCAAGGTAATCAAGCCAGGGGCGTTAGACTCTAAAACGATTACTCGCTCCTTTTTTGTAAGCCCTTCAGGGGCTAATCGATTCTCTTTGCCTGTAGTTTCAATTAGTATTGATGAAAATAAATTCTTTGATTTTAACAACGGAATCTATGTGGCCGGTATCGACTTTGAAACCTGGCGGGCAGCCAATCCAACCCTTAATGCAAATTGGGAAGAGGGTACAGGTAATTTCTACAGAACAGGTATTGCCAATGAAAAAGTTGGGAATATTTCTTATTTGGTAAATGGAACAGAGGTGCTCAACCAAGATGCGGGGTTTCGAATTCACGGCGGAATTTCCAGAGGTTATAAAATGAAGTCCTTAAACGTATATGCCCGTTCAGAATATGGCAAAAGCAGTTTTGATTACCCGTTATTCAACGACTTAAACGTAGATAATTTTTCGAGTTTTGTGTTGCGTAATTCGGGTGGTGATTTTTCAAACACCATGTTTAGAGATGCGCTAAACCAAGCGATCCTAAAATCCTTTCGACCCGACAAAGAAGCTTACCAACCCACTGTGTCGTTTGTAAATGGCGAGTTCTGGGGAATCATCAACCTGCGAGATCGATACAGTTCAGATTATTTTAAACGCACCTACAATGCCGACGCGGTTGATTATCTTGAAAACAATGGAAGTGTTCAAGAGGGCGACAACATAAAATACACGCAACTCATGACTTATTTGTCGGCAAATTCATTAGCTATTCCCGCAAATTATGAATACATCAAAACCCAAGTAGATCCCGAAAATTTTGCCGATTACTACATCGGAAACATTTTCATGCTCAACGAAGACTGGTTGAACAACAATGTTAATTTTTGGCGCAATAAAATTGCGGTAAACAACCTGGGGGCAGCCAATGGCTTAGATGGTAGATGGCGTTGGGCCTTCCATGACATGGACAACACCATGGGTTATGTATTTGGTGAAATAAATGCCAACAATTTAGCCATCGCAAATTCATATGGAACAGCACCATACAACAGAGAATGGTCTACTCGACTTTTTAGAAAAATGCTTGAAAACAACGAGTTTAAAACCTACTTCATCAACCGTTTTGCCGACGCTTTAAATACTACATTTTTACCTTCGAGAACAATTGGCATCATGCAAAGTATGAAAGCCGTTATTTTTCCAACTATACCTGAACATATTGCTCGTTGGAAATCACCAGCAGTTATTGGCGACTACAATTGGTACATGGGCTACCAAACCGGCTTCTTTAATCAGCGACCGGCATTTCAACGCGACCACATTCGTTCGGTGTTTACTATCTCATCAAATATCAACGCAACACTTGATGTGTCTAGCTCAGAGCATGGATACATCAAAATGAATACAATCGATATTAAACAAGGCACCGATGGAATCACCTCTTATCCGTATCCTTGGACGGGAATTTATTTTTCAGGAATTCCAGTAAAACTGAAAGCCATAGCCTACCCTGGCTATGTGTTTAGTCATTGGACTGGCGCTTCGTCGAGTACTAATCCTGAAATTACGGTAAACTCAGCTGCTAATTTTTCTGTAACTGCGGTATTTGTAGCCGAAGCGGCTCCGTCAAGCCACCCTATTTATGCGTGGTTCATGAATTCGGCTATCGCCAATAACGAGCCGTTAACTTCGTTAACCTCAACCTACAAAACAGGAGCAACAGATGGTGTGTTAACCTATCAATCTTGTTTGAGTGGATACCCGTTTACGGCTACATCTCCTAATTGGAGAAAAGCATCGATGGAACGAAGAAACAGCCCTACAGAAATCAACTACTACCCTGAAGTAAACGACAATTTGCCTTTTGCTACCAGCGATATGAAAGGATTGCAAATTAAAGAACCTTTACAAAGTGGAACTGCCGTAAACACTATGGTATACTCTTTCTCTACTTCAGGGTACAAAGACATTCAGTTTACCTTTGCGGCCATTAACGAGTTAACCAATGCCACTGGTATTTTAGTTGATTATTCCATTGCTGCTGGTTCACCTGTGTGGCAAACGGCCGGATTAGCCTCTTCAACACTAGGACTAACCAATGGATACCAATCCTTCTTGGTTGATTTTACAAGCATTCCATCGGCCAATAACAATCCCGATTTTAAAGTGCGTTTGCGTTTTTCTGGAAACAATATGCAGGTAGATGCTGGAAATCGTGTGACGTTTAACAACATTACGGTAAATGGCACCTTATTGCCTTTGGCGGTTGCAGACAACAACTATACCAAATTTTCAGTGTTTCCTAATCCTGTGAACAACGAATTGTATATCAACGGGGCTTCTCCTGCTGAGTTGGTTCGTTACCACATCTATGCCGTTGATGGAAAATTAATGCAAAAAGGCGAAGTAAGCAACGGACACATTTTCTGTGATCAATTGGCAAAAGGCTTATATTTCCTTGAATTGGAATCAAACGGAAAAACCGAAACCAAGAAAATTATCAAAAATTAACGCGTTCATTATGCAAAACAAAGAGAGGCCTAGCGCCTCTTTTTTTATGGAATTAATCCAACGTTTGCAGGGCAACTTGCCAACTGACAATCTCTAAGCCAAAGGCTTGTTTTATTTTTGATTTGTCAAGCACGCTATAAGCAGGGCGTTTGGCTGGTGTAGGAAAACTACTGGTGGGTATAGGAATCACGGGTGTGTTAATGTGGTGATGGAGTAGAATTTGCTTTGCAAAACCACACCAACTGCAACTGCCTTCGTTAGCATAATGGTAAATTCCATAGGGAGCCTGCGCCAAATTTTGAGCCGTTTGTTGGCAAATATGAACTAAGGTGTTGGCCAAATCGGTGGCGAGCGTGGGGCTCCCCAGTTGATCGTCCACCACTGTTAGTTGCTCGCGTTCACTGCCCAACCGAAGCATAGTTTTCATAAAATTAGCGCCAAACCGAGAATACACCCAAGCGGTACGGACAATGTAAAAGCGCGTTAACACATCCTGTACGGCTTGTTCCCCAGCCAATTTACTTGCGCCATACACGCCAGTTGGATTGGGAATATCGGTTTCAGTATAGGGCGTTTTTTTTAAGCCATCAAACACAAAATCGGTCGATACGTGAAGCAATACGGTTTGGTTTTTCAGGCAAACTTCAGCCAAATTTCGAACGCCCTCAGCATTTATCGCGTACGCTTTTTCAGGTTCAGATTCAGCTTTGTCAACTGCGGTATAAGCCGCAGCGTTTATACAAAAAGTGGGTTTGTGTTTTTTGAAAGCTTCTTTGAGGCTTATTTTATTTGTAAGATCAGCTTCTTGCGAACCACAAAAGCGAAACTGAATTGCTGGATAGTGCAGTGCAACACTTTGCAGTGCTTGGCCCAATTGGCCATGTGCGCCAGTGACTAAAATTACCATACGGGTCGGGCGTCTGCAAGCAACGGTTGAACTTGATCTTTTTCTGAAATACAAAGCAAATCAGACTGCATTTGCCAATCAATAGCCAAAGCCGGATCGTTGTAGGCGATGCCACCCTCGGAAGCTTTGTTGTAAAAATTATCGCACTTATAAAAAAAAGTAGCTGTCTCACTTAAGACCAAAAAGCCGTGTGCAAATCCTTTTGGAATAAAAAATTGTCGGCGGTTCTCGGCTGAGAGTTCTATTGCTAAGTGTTGACCAAATGTAGGTGAATTAGGACGAATGTCTACGGCTACATCCAACACGGCTCCAGATATAACCCGAACCAATTTGGCTTGGGCGTGTTCCCCTACTTGATAATGCAATCCTCGAAGCACGCCTTTGGACGAAAAAGATTGGTTGTCTTGCACAAAGTGTACGGATTGCCCAGTTGCTTGTTGAAAGGTTTGTTCGTTAAAACTCTCCATAAAATAGCCTCTTTCGTCAAGAATAACCTTGGGCTCCAGTATAAAACAACCTGATAATGGTGTGGGAGTAAAATTCATTGGTTTACAAAATGCTGAGTAAATGGGTTCCGTATCCGCTTTTTAATAAGGGTTGCGCAAGTGCACGCAATTGATCAGCGTTAATAAAGCCCATTTTGTAAGCAGCCTCTTCGATTGAACCGATTTTAAGTCCTTGGCGCTCTTCAATTACCTGCACAAATTGCGAAGCTTGCATCAAAGAATTAAACGTTCCGGTGTCGAGCCAAGCGGTTCCGCGATCAAGAATACTCACTTTGAGTTTACCGCGTTTCAAATATTCTTTGTTGATATCGGTAATTTCTAATTCGCCGCGGTGACTCGGCTGGATATTAGCGGCTATGTTTACCACTTCGTTATCGTAAAAATAAATACCCGGCACCGCATAATTTGATTTTGGATTAGTTGGTTTTTCTTCAATAGAAAGCGCATTGCCTGACTGATCAAAATCAACCACGCCATAGCGCTCTGGATCTTGTACGTGATAGGCGTAAATAATACCGCCTTCTGGATCGTTATTGGCTAATAATAAATCAGATAATCCCGTGCCATAAAAAATATTGTCACCTAAAACCAAAGCTACTTTGTCGTTTCCAATAAATTCTTTTCCTATAATGAAGGCCTCTGCTAAACCATTGGGGTGTTCTTGCACGGCGTATTCAAATCGACAGCCCAAACGAGATCCATCACCTAATAGTTGACGAAAAAGCGGTAAATCGTGTGGCGTAGAAATAATTAAAATTTCCCGTATTCCCGACCACAACAAGGTTGAAAGCGGGTAGTATATCATGGGTTTGTCGTAAATGGGCATTAATTGCTTACTCACGGCTAGGGTTAATGGATGCAAACGGGTTCCTGATCCCCCGGCTAAAATTATTCCTTTCATGAGATATTAAGTGTTTTGGATTTTTAGAGATTCTTTATGGTAAAAACGAAGAAAACTTTTAAAGAAAACAAACAGAGCAATAAACAATAAGGGCAAAATAAACTTTAGGGCGCTATTTAGTTTGCCCGAAGCTTCGGTGTTTAAGATAATGTGGTTGTCTTTGATTATTTTGTCTGTAGAAATTTTCTCTATGCGTAAGTTGCCTTGTTCTTTAATGAGTTTGTCTTTGGTTTCTATCACGTCATTGAGTTGGGTTTTTTCTGTATAAAACACCATTTTTTCGGCTGACGCACTGGGTGTGCCCACAGCTAATCCATTTAGATAGCCATCTATTTGAGCAATCAACACCTCGTTGGCTTTCATTTTTAGTTGCTGGTTTAGTATATATTCTTTTTGGATTTGTTTATAAAAATCACTGTTGTTTAAATGCGCCAAAATTGGGGCTATCAGTTGGCTTTTATTGGTTTTGTGTTTGGTGCTCAAGTGAATTAAATGATATGTATAATTTTTACTTGTTGGCTTATCTTCAATTATTTTGTTTATATCCGAATCATCTGACATTAATTTCAATAATTCAAAATTTTGCTCATTTCTACTGACAAACCTATATACGTCAATTACTGGTTTTATTTCAATTTTGAAGATGTTGTTTGGCGATGAAATACCAATTGATTTCAAGAATACGGTATCTTGTTCTTTGATTTTAGCATTTAACTCATCGATTTTAGCATACAAATAATCCGTACTGCCAAAATTAGGTTCAACCATAACGTAGTGATCATAACTGGTTTTGACTTTTTCAATTACTACACCTGTAGAAAAACCGACAATCAACAAAAACGAAAGCAGCCATTTGTGGTGAATGAAAAATCGAGTCGTGTTAAAAATTCCAGTTCCAATGCGTTGAAAAAGGGTTGATACGCCATTAGCCAATTGGCTTAAATTAATTTCGTCGTCTTGGTGGGTAGGTTTTGTATTCATAGTAAATTGATTATACCGATAATAATTGTTCTAATATTTTAATGGTAATTAAATAAGTAGGTTTCACGCCAGTGGTGCCCAATCCGCCCGAAGCCAAAGTGCTTCCGGTTTCTAACGGATTATCTGAAGCATAGTAGGCATAGCGCACTTGTACATCAGCACTGATACTTTTCCTGATTTTAGAGGCTGATTGAATCGCTTTTTGGTAATAGGCACCCTCCATTTCAAGTCCGATCACACCCCAAGAAGAGTGTAAGAAAAACTTGAGTAAATCTTTGTTTTGTAAGGAGGTTCCCAACACGGTAACCATTGGGCCAGCATAAACAGGTATGTCTGAATGTAAAAAATGGGCGGGTGTCAATTGATTTTCAAACGGATAATTGTCGCCGGTTCCTTCGTTAATGTGAGCGGTAGGAATCATGATATCGCCTTTTTCTCCGGTTAAAATACCCGCCTTGCCCATAATCGAAACCGATTTAACATCTAAAAAAAGACTATTGTGATTCGTTGGTTTGTATGGCTTTAATAATTCATCTATTGTTTCGTAGGCTTGTTCGCCAAACGCATAATCCATAACTAAAAGAACGGGTTTTTCATCGCCAAATTGGGTTTGAGGAAAAGCCGTTTCTGACCAATTTATTTTTGCTAAATCAAATACTTGAACATCAATGTTGGTGCCTGAGCTATCGGGAATACTGATCATGCCATGTGCCAATGCAACCGTCTCTACTTTTTTGCGCAAGGCAGATGCATCAGGATGACTGAGTGCTTCAAAAACCGAAAATTGGTCTTGATTATTAAATTGGTCTTTCAAAACCGTTGGTGCAAATAGGGCATTCATCACACTGTGCATGTTGGCACTGATGATGTGTATGGGGCGTTCAAGTAATTGATTTTGATTCAAAACTTCTTTAATGGTGTGGGCCCATATTTCAC
>VEQT01000040.1 GCA_018883065.1 Flavobacterium sp. | reverse complement strand
GTAGTAGAAGGTGTTGTAGTACGTATCACAGACCGTGATGCTATTGTAGACATCAACGCGAAATCTGAAGGCGTTATTTCATTAAATGAATTCCGTTACAACCCAAACTTAAAAGTGGGTGACAAAGTAGAGGTATTAATTGACATCCGTGAGGATAAAACAGGTCAATTGGTATTGTCGCACAGAAAAGCAAGAACAATCAAATCATGGGATCGCGTTATTGCTGCCAATGAAACTGGCGAAATCGTAAATGGTTTCGTGAAATGCAGAACTAAAGGCGGTATGATCGTAGACGTATTCGGTATCGAAGCGTTCTTACCAGGTTCACAAATTGATGTGAAACCAATCCGTGATTACGACGTATACGTAAATAAAATGATGGAATTCAAAGTGGTGAAAATCAACCACGAATTCAAAAATGTAGTGGTATCGCACAAAGCGCTTATCGAAGCTGATATCGAAGTTCAGAAAAAAGAAATCATCGGTCAATTGCAAAAAGGTCAAGTATTAGAAGGTGTGGTGAAAAACATCACGTCTTACGGAGTATTTATTGACTTAGGTGGAGTTGATGGATTGATCCACATTACTGACTTATCTTGGAGCAGAATCAATCACCCAAGTGAAGTATTAGAATTAGACCAAAAATTGAACGTAGTAATTCTTGACTTTGATGACGAGAAAACTCGTATCCAATTAGGTTTGAAACAATTGAACGCACACCCTTGGGATGCCTTGAATGCTGATCTTAAAGTAGGTGACAAAGTAAAAGGTAAAGTAGTTGTAATAGCTGATTACGGTGCATTTATTGAAGTAGCTGAAGGTGTTGAAGGTTTGATTCACGTTTCTGAAATGTCTTGGTCTACACACTTGCGTAGCGCTCAAGATTTCGTAAAAGTAGGTGATGTTGTTGAAGCGGTAATCTTAACATTAGATAGAGAAGATCGTAAAATGTCATTGGGTATCAAACAAATGACGCAAGATCCTTGGACTGATATTACGTCTAAATATCCTGTAGGTTCTAAACATTCAGGTATCGTAAGAAACTTTACCAACTTTGGAATCTTCGTAGAATTAGAAGAAGGTATCGACGGATTGATCTACATCTCTGATTTGTCTTGGACTAAGAAAATCAAACATCCATCTGAATTCATCAACGTAGGTGAAAAATTAGATGTGGTAGTATTAGAATTAGATGTTGACGGACGTAAATTGTCATTGGGTCACAAACAAACTACTGAAAATCCTTGGGATAAATACGAAGATTCTTTTGCAGTTGGAACCGTACATAACGGAACTATTGCTGAAATCGTTGACAAAGGAGCTACAGTAGAATTTGGTGATGATATCGTGGCCTTTATTCCAACACGTCACTTAGAAAAAGAAGACGGGAAAAAATTGAAAAAAGGTGAAGTTGCCGATTTCAAAGTAATTGAGTTCAACAAAGAATTCAAAAGAGTAGTTGCTTCTCACACGGCTATTTTCCGTGAAGAAGAAGAGAAAAGTGCTAGAGTAGTTGCTGAATCAACTTCAAATAACACAAATGCTCCAGCTGCCACTTTGGGTGACAACAATGATATTTTAGCTGATTTGAAAGCGAAAATGGAAAAGAAAGAAAAAAAATAATTTTTCATTCTAACTAATTGAAAAGCCCCGCTGATTAAAAGCGGGGCTTTTTTTATAATTAATGTGAAAAATAAATATTGATTTTTTATAGGTACACAGATCGAAGAAATCGGAGAAAATGAAATAATTTTTATTTATAATTTCGTTCAACGAAACGTTGGGATTCTTATAATTTCTTAAATTATTTAAATCTTTGTCCCACACTCTTTTATAGCAACACAGATCTGAATAATCAAAAGTAATCAAGAATATTCTTCAAATTGTAAGCTTTACTAAAATATGTGATCCAAAAAAACAAGCAAAAAAATACCTGCTGTATTTATTTGAGCAGGTATTTACTTGTTTAGGTTTGACGGTCTATTTTAAACTCCCCACCATTTCTTCGGGTTTTACCCAGGCATCAAAATCCTCAGGAGAAACATACCCTAAACGCACCGCTTCCTCTTTTAACGTAGTGCCATTTTTGTGTGCGGTTTGCGCAATCTCGGCCGATTTGTAATAGCCAATTTTGGTGTTCAAGGCCGTAACCAACATCAAGGAATTATCAACCAATTCTTGTATGCGTTTGTAATTGGGCTCAATTCCACTTGCGCAATGTTCTTCAAACGAGACACAAGCATCACCCAATAAACGTGCTGATTGCAAGAAGTTGGCTGCCATTACCGGTTTAAATACGTTTAATTCATAATGTCCTTGCATGCCACCCACGCTTATGGCTACATCATTACCCATTACTTGAGCGCAAACCATAGTTAATGCTTCGCATTGGGTTGGATTCACTTTTCCAGGCATGATTGAAGAACCAGGCTCATTTTCTGGAATTAAGATTTCTCCAATTCCAGATCGTGGACCTGAGGCCAACATACGAATGTCGTTGGCTATTTTATTGAGCGAAACGGCCAATTGTTTCAAAGCACCGTGGGCTTCAACTATCGCATCGTGCGATGCCAAAGCTTCAAATTTGTTGGGTGCTGTTACAAACGGAAGTTCTGTAAATTGAGCAATGTATTCGGCTACTTTTACATCGTAGCCTGCTGGGGTATTTAATCCGGTACCTACAGCTGTTCCGCCAAGGGCTAGTTCAGATAAATGTGCCAACGTATTTTTTACTGCTTTTAATCCATAATCCAATTGCGCCACATAGCCTGATAATTCTTGTCCCAAGGTAAGGGGAGTAGCGTCCATTAAGTGGGTTCTACCAATTTTTACAACTTGTGCATATGCTTTTGCTTTTTGATCTAAGGTATTGCGCAATTTTTCGACACCCGGAATGGTGGTGCTAACTACCGCTTTGTAGGCAGCAATGTGCATCCCAGTAGGGAAAGTGTCATTAGACGATTGTGATTTGTTCACGTCGTCGTTGGCTTTAATAAATTGTTCGCCTTCGCCTATACCAAAACCAGCTAAAACTTGTGCGCGATTGGCAATGACCTCATTTACATTCATATTGCTTTGGGTACCTGAACCCGTTTGCCAAATTACAAGCGGAAATTGATCGGCCAATTTACCAGCTAAAATTTCGTCGCAAACGGCGGCAATTGCATCTCTTTTTTCGATAGATAAAACACCCAAATCACAGTTTGTATAGGCCGCCGCTTTTTTAAGGAAAGCAAAGCCTTCAATAATTTCTTTGGGCATAGAAGCCACTGGGCCAATTTTAAAATTATTACGGGAGCGCTCGGTTTGTGCACCCCAGTATTTATCGGCAGGAACCTGCACTTCACCCATGGTATCTTTTTCGATTCTGAATTTCATTTGTATTAGATTTTTAATGAGTATTGAGTTGGTTTATAGCAGCTAAACCAAACTGAAATTGTGTGCCAAATTTAGGTATAAATGTTATTTTAAAAAATTTGAATTGCTTTTAATTGGTAAGAAAAAATAATACGCTTACATTTGCTCATAATTCAAAAAAATTCCGGAAAACATGTTTGAATTTCAACAGTATTTAGGCTTTTTACTTTTCTTGACCATCTTAACCATTGGTTTTTGGTTGATGTTTTTCTTAGTTGCTTTTGTTCAGTATTGGGTAGGAGGAGCTTTATGGGAAATGTACAAGGAAAGAAAAGCAAAAAAAGAACAATCAGCGTAAGCTCATTGAAATAAAAAAGGAACTAATTTTAGTTCCTTTTTTTATTAATAATCTTCGCCACCGCCACCTTCGGAATCTCTACGTGGTGTTTTTTCTTTGTCGGTTTTTAATTTATTGAAACGGTAAGTAAACGATAGTGTAACTTGACGTTGGTGCCACTGCATTTCACTATATGAATTTACATTGGGCAAAACCAAATCATTGATTCGTTTGCGGGAATTAAACACGTCATTCACATTAAATGCAATTGTTCCTTTTTCTTTCAATATATCTTTGCTGAACCCAATATTGGCACTGGCAATACCCAATGATCTACCTTGAGCAGTACGCTGTTCCCCGTTGTAGGTGAAATTAGTCTGCCAGTCAATTTTATAGGGCAAATTTATTTTTGAGGTCAATCGGGTAAACCAGCTGCTAGCCGAATTGTTGAAATCAATATTCACAACCTCTCCTGTCGTTCTGGTGTAAGTGTATCGGCCATCGGTTTTGTTTTGAAAAAAGTTGAAATTTGAGTTCAAACGCCACCATTTATAAGGCGTGTAATTCAACGTAAATTCAAAACCCAATTTGGTATCCGTTGATAAATTAAAGGGCGTATTGATAATTACTGGAATTCCGTTGATGAAATCACCGCGTTCTTTTCGAACAATTTGAAAGGAATTGAAGGTGTTGTTTACATACACAGAGCTGTTTAATGTAATTTGCTTCCATTTTTTAAGTATACCAATCTCATATACATCACTCAGTGCAGGATCTAAATCGGGATTTCCAAAAAACAAATTGATGTTACTCGAATAAGATGAAAACGGATTAATAAAACGATCTCTTGGTCGATTAATGCGTTTACTATAGCTCAACGTAATATTGGTACCTTCTTTGAGTGTATAATTTAGAAATACACTTGGAAAGTAATTTACATACCGTTTGGTGTTGCTAATTCCATTTGAAATTTGATCAATGACAATATGAGAATCCTCGATTCGAAAGCCAAGTAGGTAGGAAATTTTGTTGTATTTAGAACCAAATTGAGTATAGCCCGCTGTAACATTTTCTTGGTAATCCAAAATTCCGGTTACAAACGGATTAGTTGTAAATGTTCCATTTCCAATTAGATCTTCCTGCACATTAAAATCAGAGAATAAAGAAGAATGATTGCCTCTAAATCCGGCTTCAAATTGACTTTTCCCAAATGGATAGACATAATCTGCTTGAATTAAATTGCGGCTTTGTTTTTGCGTATTTTTAGTAATTTCGTTTGTGATTACTGCAAATGAAGGAATAATATCGGTACCTAAAATACTCGAATTTTCGAAATCAGTACTCACAGAAAACGACCCGTCAATGTTGAGTTTGTGGCCTTGTTTGTTGAAATTCTTAATGTAGTTGGTATTGAATTCTACGTTTTTGGTGTTTCGTTTGATGTCGTTGAATCGTCCGGACTTAAAGTATTCGCCTGATGGCAAGTACTCGTTGTAAAATACATTTTCAGGATTTCCTCCATTGTTTTTCCGAATAGAAATGGAATTCGTCCACGAACTCGTTTTATCTAAAAACAACTCCATACCTACAATAGAATTAAACCCTTCTGACATACGTTGGTTGGTTCGTCTTTCCTCTATATATGAAATTAATGTGTTGTTGTTATCAAAATTTTGTTGGTTGATTAGGGTGTTACCCGGACCATTTCGTTTATTGTATCCAAGAGTTGTAAAAAAGTTAGCCAATTCGCTTTTTACATTAAAATTGCCTGACAATCCTGAATTTTCGGGTGTGCCAACTGACGCAAGAATGGTTCCGTTAACCCCTTGGTTTTTGCCTTTTTTTAGTATAATATTCAATATACCACCCCCACCTTCGGCATCGTAACGTGCCGATGGATTGGTAATCACTTCAACTTTGTCAATGGCATCTGCTGGAATAAGCCGCAAGGCTTCGGAGATATTAATGGCATTGGTCGGTTTTCCGTCAATTAAAATGCGCACGTTATCATTGCCACGCAAGGCAACATTTCCTTCTACATCAACAGTTACAGAAGGAATATTGTCTAACACATCGCTTACTGTCCCGCCTTTAACAACTAAATCTTGTCCAACATTGTACACTTTTTTATCGAGTTTAATCTCGACTGTACTCTTTTCTGCACGAACCTCTACTTGGTTTAGTTGAGTAAAATCCTCCTCGAGTGAGAGCGTTCCAAGATTTTTACTTTCAGTATAATTTTGATTTTTATATACACTTGTTTTAAACGAGATGAATTCTATTCTAAGGTCATAAGTACCGGCATTCAATGTGATTTCAAATTCTCCTTTGCTATTTGTAATTCCGCCGCCATCAACCTTTAAAGTGCTGGGATTAAATAAACTAATTGTGGCATACTCCAAAGGCTGTTTACTCACTTTTTCAACCACAATGCCTTTGAGTTTTATTTTCTTTGAAAATTTATCCTGAGCAGATAGGGTAGAGGCAACAAACAATACAGCGATAAGTATGAAGGAGTATAGAAACTTCATGTGGTATTTTATTAAAATAATGATGGCGCAAAGATAACTTTTGCAATAGAATCTTTGGCTTTATATGGTGTTTATTTTATCTCAACTCTCAGGTTTTATCATGCGGTTGATAACACAGTGTAAGGCTTTATTTTTAGTTGATTTTAAATATGCATTTCAGCTAGTTTAAATACTTAATTAGTTTACAATTGACATGCGCTATTTTTTTTTAGTTCTTTAAAATGTACTACATTCGAGAATCTAATTTTTAAATCAATACAGCATGTTTTTAGAACAATCTTTTCATCTAGAAAATAAATTTTGGAAGTACCTCATAGGTTCATTCATTGTAATATTAACGGCTTCGTTGGCACAAATTCCTTTACTATTGGCCTTGTATTTTTCTTCGTCAAATACCGATTTAGGTCAATTGAGTACCGACGAAATGTTGCGGGTTTTGGATTCAAATGTATCCTTGTTTCTCATGAGTTTAACTTTTGTGGGTGGTATTATAGGGTTGTACTTTGTGGTAAAATGGATACACAAGCAACACTTTATTTCAATTATTAATCCGTATAAAGCTGTTCGTTGGGAAAGGGTGTTTTTTGCATTTGGCATATGGTCTCTTGTGGTTGTTTTTTCAACCGGAATAGATTACTTGCTCAATCCAGCAGACTTTACAGTACAGTTTGAGTGGCAATCGTTTCTTATTTTAGTGCTAGTAGCTGTTATAATGTTGCCTTTGCAAACCAGTTGTGAAGAGTTCATTTTTAGGGGATACCTAATGCAAGGATTTGGCAATTTGTCGGGCAATAAGTTGTTTCCGTTGGTTATGACTGCTGTTATTTTTGGTAGCATGCATATCATGAATCCCGAAGTATCTAAAATGGGTTATTCTATTTTAATCTATTACATAGGAACAGGTTTAGTGCTCGGAATTATCACACTCATGGATGATGGTATCGAATTGGCTTTGGGATTTCATGCAGCCAATAATCTAATTGGCGCATTATTGGTCACTTCAAGTTGGAGCGTATTTCAAACTCATTCTGTGTTAATTGACGTTTCAGAACCTGTTTTAAGCACCGATGTTCTTTTGCCTGTGTTTGTTATTTATCCCATCTTACTTTTTGTATTTTCCAAAAAATACCACTGGACCAATTGGAAAGAAAAATTAACTGGAAAAATAAGTCAACCCAACGCAATATAATCTTATTTAAATATGGTTGACTACCAATTTGTTCATCCACAATTTACCCTTAATGGTTTTTCGTTTTCGCAAGCCGATTTGAGTAGGGTGGCCTATGCCTATATCAAAGAAGGAAACGAATACGAACAGCAGTTGGGCTTGTTTTTGCTCAATTGGTTTGATGATTCACCCACAATCGAATTAACCACTTCGGGCACAACTGGCATTCCTAAAAAGATTGTGCTTCCCAAACAAGCACTAGTAGAATCGGCAAAAGCAACCGGACATTTTTTTCATTTAGAAGTTTCAATCAAGGCCTTACTGTGTTTGTCTACGCAATTCATAGCTGGAAAAATGATGGTGGTACGCGCGCTGCAACTGGGGTGGCAACTGGATGCTGTTATGCCTTCTGCTTTCCCATTAAACAATGTAGAAAAGAACTATGATTTTGCCGCTATGGTTCCCTTACAAGTGGCCAATTCGATTGCTAAGATTCACCAAATTAAATTACTATTAATTGGAGGGGCACCTATGTCTTTGGCTTTGCGTACACAATTAATTGACAAAGACATCAACGCCTACGAATCATATGGGATGACAGAAACAGTTACGCACATAGCGGTAAAGTCTGTGCGTGACACTTATTTTACAGCCTTGCCTAACGTACAGTTCAGTGTCAATACAAACCAATGTTTATGCATACAAGCGCCTCGAATTACGCACGAATTATTGGTTACCAATGATATTGTTGAATTAATCAATCCAACCCAGTTTGCGTTTATAGGCCGATTGGACAATGTAATCAACACAGGAGGCGTAAAAGTTTTTCCCGAAATAATTGAGATCAAATTGGCCCACGAAATTCCACACCGGTTTTTTATTGTGGGTCAACCCGATGACACCTGGGGCGAAAAAGTAGTTTTGGTGATTGAAGCCAAGCCGTATGCTCTACCAACCACTCTATTTGATTCGTTGACCAAATTTGAAAAACCCAAAGAAATTGTATTTCAATCTACTTTACTAGAAACGGATTCTGGGAAAATAATCAGAAAACTAGCTGTTTAAAATGATTTAGAAAGGAAATAAAAATCGGTGTCTTTTACCGAAATGTCTTTTTTATCTACTCTTTTAATAGCTATTGATTTCCATGATTTTGTGGGATACACACGCATTGGTTTTCCTTTAATTAGAAAAGTAACCGGTAAGTTAAATTCTTTTTCAGTACAGTTCCAGCGGTAGGTAAGTTTATGGTTTGCATACTTCCATTCCAATATAGGCAATTCCTTGTGTCTCAAATATTGATTAAAAACGGGAGTCAATTTCAATCCAGTTTCTTTACAAAAAAAATCAATCACTGTTTTTGTATCGATAATTTGATGTGCAAATTGGGTGCTGTACTTTTTTAACAATTCCCACCAACGCACGTCGTTATTAACATAACTTCTTAAGGTGTTTAAAAGCAAAGCACCTTTGTAATACATGTCGCCTGAACCTTCATTTTTTACACCATAGTATCCAATAATGGGTTTGTCATTGTCTACATTCTTTTTTAATCCATTTAAGTACGTAAGGGCAGTTTCTTTATCATATTGACATTCCAAATAAACGGATTCACTATAGCAAGTAAATCCTTCGTGTATCCACATGTCGGCTACATCTTTTGACGTAATGCTGTTGCCAAACCATTCGTGACCGCTTTCGTGCACCAATATAAAATCAAATAGCAAGCCTTTTCCTGTTCCCGATAAATCGGACCCTAAATAGCCATTTTTATAGCCATTGCCATAAGCAACCGCACTTTGGTGTTCCATTCCCAAATAGGGTGCTTCCACTAATTTGTATCCGTCAGAGGCAAAAGGGTATGGGCCAAATTTTTCTTGAAAACAATCTAACATGGGTTTTACGCCAGCAAATTGAATTTTGGCCTTGGCTTCATTTTCACGCAACACATAATAATCCAAATCGAGTCCGTTATATTTCTCCCCAAAATGAACATAGTCACCAACATATAGGCTTATGTCATAGGCGTTGATTGGATTATTTACTTCCCATTCCCATCGCGTTAGGTTATTTGATACAACAAAAGAGCCTTTTAATCGTCCATTAGCTACAGCAACTAGAGACGAAGGAACCGTAATTGAAATGCTTGCTCCCCGATCGGGTTCGTCGCTTTGGCTGTCTTTGCAGGGAAACCACAAACTGGCCCCATCGCCTTGAACGGCTACGCCAATAAATGGATTTCCTTGTTTATCGGTATTAAATACAAAACCACCATCCCAAGGCGCATTGGCAGCAATTTGCGGTTGTCCATGGTAATAAAATTGAAGCTTATATTCGGGTGTTTCGGGCGTAAGTTGTGGAGAAAAATCAAGAAAAACTGCATCGAATTCCCGCCTATAGGTTATGGTATGATTATGCATAACCAAGCTGTCAATGGTCATATTGGCAAATAAATCCAACTGAATTCGCTTGGTTGGTTCTACAACAGCAAACAAAATGGTGTTTAGTCCTTGAATGCTTTTTTGGAAAGTATTGATCTGAATGTCTACCCCGTATTTTTTTACATCATAACACAGCCGTTCAACCGGTAGGCCTCCTTTTAGTGAATCCTTTCTTGTAAAATGTTGTGCTTGGCTTGTACCAATACAAAGCACAAAAAACAGAACTATTTTATACATATAGAGTCAGTTAAACTTGAAGAACTCCCATGTTAAACTTTTTCTCTATTGGTGCATGATTGGCTGCTTCAATCCCCATGCTAATCCAAGTTCGGGTATCCAATGGATCAATTACGCCATCGGTCCACAAGCGAGCAGCAGCATAATACGGAGAAACTTGTTCGTCGTAACGGGCTTTAATTTTGTCAAACAACTCTTGTTCTTTATGTTCGTCGACTACTTCTCCTTTGTTTTTTAGCGTAGCCGCTTCTATTTGAACCAATACTTTGGCAGCTTGAGTGCCACCCATTACGGCCAATTCGGCACTTGGCCAAGCCGCAATTAAGCGTGGGTCATAGGCTTTTCCACACATCGCATAATTACCTGCACCATAACTATTGCCAATAACAATTGTAAATTTTGGCACCACCGAATTGGATACGGCATTTACCATTTTGGCACCGTCTTTAATAATGCCGCCGTGCTCCGATTTGGATCCCACCATAAAACCGGTTACATCTTGTAGAAAAACCAACGGAATTTTCTTTTGGTTGCAATTGGCAATAAATCGGGTGGCTTTATCGGCTGAATCGGAATAAATTACCCCTCCAAATTGTATCTCACCCTTTTTGGTTTTAGACACATTGCGTTGGTTGGCGACGATTCCTACCGCCCAGCCATCAATTCGAGCATAGCCAGTAATTAAGGAATTGCCGTAATCACCTTTGTATAAATCAATTTCAGAATGATCAATCAAGCGTTTGATGATTTCCATCATATCGTATTGATCAGATCTGGATTTTGGTAGAATTCCGTAGATCTCTTGTTCATTTAATGCTGGTTTAGTTGCTTTTTCTCTGTTGAAGCCTGCTTTTTCAAAGTCGCCCATTTTGCCAACAATGCGTTTGATTCGATCCAAAGCATCTTTGTCATCTTTGGCTTTGTAGTCGGTTACTCCCGAAATTTCGCAATGGGTAGTTGCACCACCCAAGGTTTCATTGTCAATATTTTCTCCAATAGCTGCTTTGACCAAATAACTTCCGGCCAAGAATATACTGCCTGTTTTATCGACTATCATTGCCTCGTCACTCATGATAGGAAGATAGGCACCACCGGCCACACAGCTTCCCATTACAGCGGCAATTTGTGTAATGCCCATGCTACTCATTATGGCATTGTTTCTGAAGATGCGACCAAAATGTTCTTTGTCGGGAAAAATTTCGTCTTGCAAAGGCAAGTACACACCGGCAGAATCAACAAGGTAGATGATAGGAAGTTTATTTTCAATAGCAATTTCTTGTGCGCGCAAATTCTTTTTTCCGGTTATCGGAAACCAAGCGCCCGCTTTTACTGTGGCGTCGTTGGCCACAACAATGCATTGCTTGCCTTGAATATAGCCCATTTTTACCACCACACCGCCTGAGGGACAACCGCCATGTTCGGCATACATCCCTTCACCTGCAAATGCACCTATTTCTATGGCTGTTTTTTTTGGGTCTAAAAGGTAATCAATGCGTTCTCTGGCTGTCATTTTGCCTTCAGCGTGGAGTTTTTCGATGCGCTTTTCGCCGCCTCCCATTTTTACTTTGGCAAAGCGTTGTTTGAGTTGGGAGAGCAGTAATTTATTGTGGTCTTCGTTTTTATTGAAGTTGAGATTCATTTGTAGAGTAAAATAATTAGTATTAATCGGAGGCTAAGCTACGAAAACGTTTTAAATTGGAGTAATAAGCGTTTCATTAAGGCTTGATTTTGAATGTTAATAAATTGTAAATTTTAAAAGAAATAGCAAGTTTAGAATTAATATTCACTTAACATTAATAGAATACATTTGCTGAAAATTATTAAACTATGTCAATCAACAGTATTTTTCAGTTTTTAGTTCCAAAAGATAAAAAATTCTTTCCTCTTTTTGAACAAGCATCTTCCAATTTAGTTTTATTAGCAGAAACGTTGCACGAAGCAGTGAATGCGCCAAAAGATGAACGTGAAGATAATTTTAGAAAAATCGAAGAGTTGGAAGCAACTATTGAGGAAATTACTCACAAAACACATTTGGAACTGAGTAAAAATTTTATAACTCCCTTTGATAGAGAGGACATTCACTCTTTAATTAAAGCTATTGATAATGTTGCGGATTACATGCATGGAGCAGCGAGCAGAATGCGTATGTATCAAGTAGAGAAAATTACTAAGTCAATTCGAAAATTAACTGAAATTAATTTAGAAGCTTGTATTTTGATTAATACAGGTATCAAAGAATTGAAAGACATGAAGGACCACAAGTCAATCAAAGAAACGTGCAAAAAAATTAATAAATTAGAAAGTAAAGCCGACTCTGTTTTTGATAAAGCCGTTGCGGATATCTTCGAAAACGAAACCGATGTGAAAAACATCATAAAGTACAAAGAAGTACTTTCAGCTTTGGAATCGGCTTCAGATAAATGTAAAAGTGTTGCCAATGTAATGGAACAAATCTCGGTAAAACATTCCTAAACAGTTTTACAAAATCAATTTTTATGGATTTTACATTATTACTAATAATTATATTTCTTGCCCTAGTTTTTGACTACATTAATGGATTTCATGATGCGGCAAACTCTATTGCAACTATAGTAGCAACTAAGGTTTTGACTCCTTTTCAAGCTGTACTTTGGGCAGCACTATTCAATTTTCTGGCGTATTGGGTTTTCGGTTTTGGAGTAGCCGATACAGTAGCCAAGACTGCTCACACAAGCAGCATAGACTTAACGGTAATTTTAGCTGGAGTAATTGCGGCAATCGTTTGGAACTTAATTACCTGGTGGAAAGGAATTCCATCCTCTTCATCGCATACATTAATTGGAGGTTTTGCTGGATCAGCAATTGCTCATGGTTTTAGGGATGTAACCGACCCAGAACATGCTGGTTTCAAAATTGTGAATTGGTTAAAAGAGGCTAAAGAGGGAGAGTTATTACCATCAGGTGTATTTATTGTTATTTTGTTTATTGTGTTCGCGCCATTATTGGGTATGATTATTTCCTACTTTATATCATTGTGGTTGATGTATTCGTCAAAGAAAAATAGTTGGCCAAAAGTATTAACAGTTATTTTAATGGTACTGGCTTTTTGGTTTTTCTCTAGTGTTATAAAAATTGATTTGGAACCTGAAAAAGCGCTATTCCACAATAAATTTTGGTATATACTTAGTGAACCTTCAAATATCAAATGGTTTTTAGTAGCCACTATTTTCTTTAGTTTGGCTATTTTTAATTTGGTATTCAGCAGCTTTTCTACTGCCAAAGCAGAAAGAGTGTTAAAAAGAATGCAGTTGCTTTCATCAGCGGCCTTTAGTTTGGGACACGGAGGAAATGATTCACAAAAAGTAATGGGCATTATTGCCGCGGCTGTAGCTGTTTACATCAAATCAAATCCAAATATTGACTTGTCTTTGGGATGGTTAGACTTGAATGTAGTTTTACCAACTGAAAAAGACGGGATTAAAATACCAGGTAAAATGCCAGAATGGATTCCACTTACCTGTTATACAGTAATTGGATTGGGTACCTTGAGTGGGGGTTGGAAGATTGTAAAAACCATGGGTTCCAAGATCACTAAAGTTACAGCGTTTGAAGGCGTGGTTGCAGAATCAGCTGGTGCTTTAACGTTGTTTTCAACCGAACATTTTAAAATTCCGGTATCCACTACCCATACCATAACGGGTTCCATTATTGGTGTAGGGGTAACCAAACGGGTTTCTGCCGTTCGTTGGGGTGTAACCGTAAAACTTTTATGGGCTTGGATTTTGACCATTCCGGTTTCAGCTATTTTAGCTGCACTTGTATACTATTTACTTAAGCTTTTCATCTAGCGAATCAATAAAAATTGCCAACTATATAAGTTGGCTTTTTCTTATTCAATCCATAATATATGTTAGTAATTTCTACCATCTAATTTTAATAATAATTCAACTGCACATCGAATTAATCATGAAAAAAATAATATTAATTATAACTTTAATATCAGCATTAACTATTTCAGCTCAGGTTTCCATAGAGCAAACAAAACAAGACAATGACATTAAGTTGTCGGCTTTACCTTATTACAGTTTTGGTAAAGGAATTGGAATAACTTCACCTGACAGTTTGTATCAAATGAATATACGTTTTCGAATGCAAAATAGAGTTTCTTATATTGAAAACGAGGGCGAAAATGGAGCTTATGATGGTCAAGTTCGTCGTTTACGATTACGATTTGATGGATATGTTGGTAACCCTAAATTTTTATACGCACTTCAATTATCTTTCGCTCCAGGTGATGTAGGCGAGGTTAAGGAAGGAGAAAATATTAATATCATTCGTGATGCTGTTGTTTTTTACCGACCAAATAAATTTTGGAACATCAGTTTTGGTCAAACCAAATTACCGGGTAACCGTCAGCGAGTTAATTCCTCTGGTGGTTTACAATTAACAGATAGAACGATAAATAACGCCAAGTTTACTATTGATAGAGATTTTGGATTCCAAGTTCACAATATGAATGAATTCAAAAATAAATTTTCATATAATTTTAAGGCAGCTGTTTCGGGAGGTGAAGGAAGAAACCAAACAGGAAAAGCGGATGATGGTATAGCGGTAACTGGAAAAGTTGAGTTATTTCCTTTTGGTGCATTTACCAAAGACGGAACTTATTTTGAAGGTGATGTAATCCGAGAAAAAAAACCAAAATTATTGTTGTCTGGGGCATTTCAGCAAAATAACCATGCTCAACGTACGCAAGGACAATTAGGTAATGATCTATTTGAACGAAGAACGATGAAATCCGTTTTGTTGGACGCCATGTTTAAATATGCTGGATGGGCAGGTATGATGAGTTATATGTCGCGAACTACAAATGAAGGAGCAATTACAGTTAATCCAGAAGATAGTACCCAAAGTAATTATGTGTATGTAGGGAATGGTTTTGATTATCAAGCAAGTTACAATACAAAATCAAATTATGAATTTATTGCTCGCTATTCGATTCAAAATGTTGGACATGATATTCAAGCATTAGCGCCAAACATTCGAGAATATTCAGTTGGTTTGACTAAGTACATTTGGGAACACACTTTCAAAATTCAAGGAGAATTGAATTATGATAACTTACACTACTTTGATGGCAGTTCTAAAAACAATTGGTATTTACGATTCCAAGTCGAAATAGGCATTTAAGAACAAGAAATTGTAAATTAATCTTATTTAAAAGAAAGTATACATACCCGATAAAGCAATTTAAACCAGAGTAATTTATTTCGAATCCTTTACCATTCGTTTAAGTAATGCCCATTGTTTTAGTGCATCTCGTGCTTCAACCGCAGGGTAGCCCAGCATGGTTTTACCCGCTTCGACATCGCCTGTAACGCCCGATCCAGCACCAATAATGGCTCCTGCACCAATGGTTGTATGGTCCTTTATTGAGGCACTTCCCCCAATTATTACGCCATCACCCAAGGTTACCGAACCAGCCAATCCACTTGCGCCAGCCATAATACAAAATTTACCCAAATTACAGTTGTGGCCTATTTGAACCAAGTTGTCAATTTTACAGCCATCACCCAATATGGTTGCACTAAATTTTCCACGATCCACACAAGAGTTTGCACCAATTTCAACGTAGTTACCAATTTGCACAGTGCCAATTTGTGGAATTTTTGCTAATCCACGTTCAGGACAGGGTCTAAATCCAAATCCATCTGCACCAATTGACGCATTGGGATGAAGGATGCAATGGTGACCAATGTGGCATCTTTCGCGCATAATTACTCCAGGCCAAAGTATGCTGTGTGCTCCAATTGTACAATGATCTAAAACTGTAACGTTAGGGTAAATGATGGTTTCGGCACCAATTGTTACATGAGGTCCAATGTACACGTTTGCACCAATTTTTACACCAGTTCCTAGAATTGCCGATGGATCAACCGTAGCAGAAGGGTGAATTTCGGTATGAAAAACAGGTGGTTCTGGGGCAAACAACTCCAGTACTTTGGACATCGCCAAATCTGGATTTTTCACTTTTATAAAGGCTTTATTCTCGCCAGGTTCTATTGCAATGTCTTCGCCAACTAGTGCACAGCAGCATTTAGATGATGCCCAAAGTCGTTCGTATTTTTTGTTTCCAATGATGCTTATTTCAGTTTCACTTGCTTTTTCTAGTTCTTCGGGAGCACTTATGAGTGTATTTGTATTTCCGATTAAATCTCCACCGATTAAGGCATGTATGGCATGAATAGTATATGTTTTCATGAAGTACTTTTTTTATTGATTTCAATATTACTTTAAATTTTGTAACAAAAAGAATAATTTGGTTACTAATTTATGAATCAAGCCCTTTACTTAAATTTAACAAAAGATATTTTTTTTCACCAATTCTGCTCACTACATTTGAGTTCAACCTAAAAAAAAATAATACTATGGATCGTAAAGAATTTTTTTCAAAAGTAGGATTCGGTGCTGCACTTTTATTGGTTCCATCCTGCATTGGTGGATTGACTTCAAGTTGTTCAAGTGATGGAAATGCATCAAATGGACCTTCAAATGTAGATTTCACAGTTGATACCAATACAGGTGCTTTGGTGAATAATGGTGGATACATGGTTCAGAATGGAATTATAATTGCACGCACCTTGACTGGAACATTTTTGGCCGTTTCTTCAGCTTGTACACATGAAGGAACAACTGTAAATTATAGTGCTCCGGGAAATGAATTCATTTGTCCCAACCACAATGCCAAGTTTAGTAGTACCGGCGTGGTAACGCGAGGACCTGCAAACAGAAATCTAACCCAGTACCAAGTAGAGATAATTTCACCAACTCGTATACGGGTGTTTTCCTAAGTTACTCCTCTTCTTTTTGCCCCATCATCATTAAGAAGGCTTTTAAAAACGAATCAATCTCTCCATTCATTACGCCATCAACATCGCTGGTTTCGTGACCGGTGCGTATATCTTTTACCAATTTATATGGATGCATCACATAATTTCGAATTTGTGATCCCCATTCGATTTTCATTTTTTTGGCTTCGATCTCATCGCGAAGTGCTTGTTTCTTTTTTAACTCAATTTCATACAACTGTGATTTCAGCAATTGCATGGCTTTGGTTTTATTGTCCAATTGTGAACGGGTTTCCGAATTTTCGATGATAATCCCTGTTGGGTGGTGACGCAGGCGAACAGCGGTTTCTACTTTGTTTACATTTTGGCCTCCTGCACCGCTTGATCGCATGGTTTCCCATGATATATCAGCGGGATTGATGTCAATTTCTATGGTGTCATCGGCCAGGGGATACACATATACCGAAGCAAAGGAAGTGTGACGTTTCCCATTGCTATCAAAAGGTGAAATACGTACCAGTCGATGTACCCCGTTTTCGCCTTTCAAATATCCAAAAGAATAATCGCCTTCTATTTCTAATGTAACGGTTTTTATACCTGCTACTTCCCCGGCTTGAAAATTGAGTTCTTTGATTTTGTATCCATAGCTTTCAGCCCACATCATGTACATGCGCATGAGCATTTGGGCCCAGTCGCAACTTTCGGTACCTCCAGCACCAGCTGTAATCTGCAGTACGGCACTCAGCGTATCGCCTTCGTCTGATAGCATATTTTTGAATTCTAAATTCTCAAGATGGGAATTGGTGAGTACATATTGTTCATCCAACTCGGCTTCAGACAATTCGCCTTCTTTGTAAAATTCGTAGGCCAACTGCAATTCGTCACAGAGCGCGATGCCTGTGTTGTAGTCTTCCACCCATTTCTTTTTAGAGCGTAGATTTTTTACAAGTAGTTCGGCTTCTTTTGCGTTGTTCCAAAAATCGGGGGCAAAAGTTTTTTCTTCTTCGTTGGTAATTTCTATGAGTTTGGCATCAATGTCAAAGATACCTCCTCAACGCACCAAGGCGCTCCACAATACCTTTAATTTGTTCGGTATTTGTCATAATTTACTTAAGTTTGTGCGGCAAAAATAACTATTTTTCAATGTAGTTTTTTACTAAATAATCAAAAGGTTTTTGCCTCATTCCTATGGAGATAAATTTAGTCAGTGATACCGTTACCAAACCTACGCCCGAAATGTTGCAATACATGTTTACAGCACAAGTGGGTGACGATGTATACAAACAAGACCCTACGGTAATAGCCTTAGAAAAACGAGTGGCATCCCTTTTTGGAATGGAAGCTGCTTTGTTTTTTCCATCAGGAACCATGGCCAATCAAACGGCTATTAAATTACATACACAACCAGGTGAACAACTCATTGCCGACAAATGGGCCCATGTGTTTAATTATGAGGGTGGTGGTGTTGCCTTTAATAGCGGCGTTTCCTGTAGTTTACTCGATGGTCAACGGGGCATGATTACAGCCAAACAAGTGGCCTCGGCAATTACCGATCCAGCATTTTACCACAGCCCGCTCACCAGTTTAGTTTGTGTTGAAAATACCACTAATAAAGGAGGAGGTGCTTGTTATGATCTGCCCGAATTGCGCAATATTAAATCCGTCTGCGATGCCCATCAACTCAAGTTTCACTTGGATGGTGCCCGAATTTGGAATGCGATGGTGGCCAAAAAAGAAAACCCTAAACAATACGGTGAACTATTTGATACGATTTCAGTTTGTTTATCCAAAGGTTTGGGTGCGCCTATCGGATCTTTGCTTTTGTCTGACGCCCAAACTATTCGTCGAGCTTTACGTATTAGAAAACAATTGGGTGGCGGTATGCGACAAGTGGGCTATTTGGCTGCCGCTGGTTTGTATGCCTTAGATTACCACATTGATCGCTTGGCTGATGATCACCGCAGAGCCAAAGAACTGGGAGAACAATTAGCTACTCTTTCTTGGGTTTCTATAGTTGAACCCATTGAAACCAATATTGTTATATTTTCTATTCAACCTACTTTAAATGAAAATAGTGTAATGGATTACTTGAAGCAAAAAGGCATAGCTATTAGCAACATGGGACATGGTAAAATGCGATTGGTAACCCACTTAGATTACAAAGAAGTAATGCACACCTATGTACTTGAAACCTTGGCTAAAATTAGTTTATAATGCAGATGAAAAAAGCCCCAGTTGCTCCGCAAATCCCTGTTGTATTAGAAAAACATGGCGATACCCGAATTGATCCTTATTTTTGGTTAAATGAAAGAGAAAACCCCGAAGTCATTGCCTATTTGAATGCCGAAAACGCTTATTATCAGGAGCAAACCAAGCACACAAAACCGTTACAAGAGGCTTTGTTTTTGGAAATGAAAGCCCGCATAAAAGAGGATGACAGCTCGGTTCCCTATTTTTATAATGGCTATTATTACCTTACTCGTTTTGAAAAAGGAGGCGATTATCCCATCTATTCCCGAAAAAAAGGAAGTTTAGATGCAGCCGAAGAAATCCTATTTAATTGCAACGAAATGGCCAAAGGCTTTACGTACTTCAATTTAAAAGGATTAACGATTTCACCCGATAATCAATGGGTGGCTTTTTCGGTAGATACCGTGGGTAGACGCATTTATACCATGCAAATCAAGAATTTAGTTAGTGGCACTTTGGCTCCTGAGAAAATAGAAAATGTAACCGGAACAGCCACTTGGGCCAATGATAATGCCACTTTGTTTTACACCCGAAAAGATGCTGTAACCTTGCGAGCCGACAGCGTGTACAAACACCAATTGGGCAGTGATCCTGCCTTGGATACTTTGGTTTATTTTGAGAAAGATGACACTTTTGATGTATCGGTTTACAAAGAAAAATCAAAAAAATACGTGGTAATTGCTTCTTCAAGTACGCTTACTTCAGAATACCAAATAGTAGAAGCTGATTTCCCTTCTGGAAAATTTAGAGTTTTTCAAAAAAGAACCCGCGGATTAGAATACAGCATATCGCATTACGGAGACCGTTTTTATATTTTAACCAATAAAGACAAAGCCACCAATTTTAAATTGATGGTTACACCAGAAACGAATACCAAAAAGGAATATTGGACTGATTTGATTCCACATCGAGATGCGGTATTGCTAGAAGACATTGAAATATTCCGCGATTATTTGGTAGTTTCAGAGCGCGAAAACGGCTTGAATACCATTCAAATTCGCCCTTGGGATGGAAGTGAAGCTTATTATTTGCCCTTTGATAGCGAAACCTATACCGCCTACACCACAACCAATGTAGATTTTGACACTACTTTATTAAGGTACAGCTACCAATCAATGAATACGCCCGCCTCGGTGATTGAGTTTGACATGAAAACAAAAACTAAAGTCATACTCAAAGAACAAGAGATTTTGGGTGGCAAATTTGACAAAAACAATTATACCGAAGAACGCTTGTGGGCCACCGCCAAAGACGGCACACAAATTCCAATTTCGATGGTGTATAGAAAAGGGTTGGTGAAAAACGGTGAGAATCCCTTATTGCTTTATGCCTATGGATCGTATGGCATGTCAATGGATGCCTATTTTTCAAGTACGCGTTTGTCATTATTAGATCGTGGGTTTATTTATGCCATTGCGCATGTGCGTGGTGGAGAAGATTTGGGTCGCAACTGGTATGAGGAGGGAAAATTATTGAATAAGAAAAACACCTTCACTGATTTTATTGCATGCTCGGAACATCTCATTCAACATAAATATACTGCTGCGTCTCATCTATATGCCGAAGGCGGATCAGCAGGAGGTTTGCTCATGGGAGCCATTTGCAATATGGCGCCACACTTGTATCAGGGTGTTATTGCCCAAGTGCCATTTGTAGATGTTGTAACCACCATGTTGGACGAAAGCATACCGCTCACGACCGGCGAATACGACGAATGGGGCAATCCAAACGTAAAAAAATACTATAACTACATCAAATCCTATTCGCCATATGATAATGTTGTAGCACAAGCCTATCCACATTTATATGTTTCAACTGGATTACACGATTCACAGGTGCAGTATTGGGAACCGGCCAAATGGGTGGCTCGATTGCGATTGTTGAAAACCAATGATACCCAATTGTATTTAGATACCAATATGGAGGCAGGCCACGGAGGCGCTTCTGGTCGATTTGAAGCACTACGAGAATTGGCCAAAGAATTTAGTTTTTTATTAGATTTAGAAAAAATAGTCCAATAAGTAGATTATTAGTTTTAATTTTGGCACCTCTTGTACTACCTGCCATTTTTATAATAATTAGTGAATGAAAGAAATTCAAGCATATCAATCGGTTTTAGAGTTAATCGGAAATACACCTTTAATCAAGTTGCAAAACATTACCAAGACTTTTCCTGGTGCGTTTTATGCTAAAGTTGAAGCTTTTAATCCAGGACATTCAGCCAAAGATCGTATTGCCTTATACATTATTGAAGAAGCGGAACGCAAGGGGATTTTGAAACCTGGCGCTACTATTATAGAAACGACATCGGGTAATACCGGTTTTAGTTTGGCAATGGTGAGCATCATCAAAGGCTATAAATGCATAGTGGCCGTAACTTCTAAATCATCTCCAGATAAAATTGATATGTTGCGCAGCATGGGTGCCAAAGTGTATGTGTGTCCTTGTGAAGTTGCTGCCGATGATGAACGATCGTATTACAGTGTTGCCAAACGCTTGCACGAAGAAACACCCGGTTCGGTCTACATTAACCAGTATTTTAACGAATTGAATATAGCCGCACATTACCACTCCACGGGTCCAGAAATTTGGGAGCAAACCCAAGGATCTATTACCCATTTGGTTGCGTGTAGCGGAACAGGAGGAACCATTTCGGGTACGGCCAAATACTTGAAAGAACAAGCGCAAAAAAACGGTAATACTATAAAAATATTAGGAGTTGATGCCTATGGTTCGGTCTTGAAAAAATACCATGAAACCAAAGAGTTTGACACGAATGAAATCTATCCGTATCGCATTGAAGGCTTGGGTAAAAATTTGATTCCTTCTGCCACTGATTTTGAAGTAATTGATTCCTTCACCAAAGTTTCCGATGAAGAAAGCGCCTATACAACAAGAGAATTAGCGACAACAGAAGGAATTTTTGGAGGCTATACCTCAGGTGCGGTGATGCAAGCCATCAAACAATTGGCCGCTGCAGGTGAATTTGATGAGCATAGTAGAGTAGTAGCTATTTTTCCCGATCATGGATCACGCTATATGAGTAAAGTGTTTAATGATCAATGGATGAAAGAACAAGGTTTTACCGCTAATAAACCAGAACAAGAAATAGTATATATCTAAAAATAAAAAAATCCCAATTATCAGATTGGGATTTTTTTTATTTGAATACAGCGATTGCGTATTAATTCTCTTCCATGGTATGATAGATGTTTTGCACATCGTCATCCTCTTCAATTTTTTCGAGTAATTTCTCTACATCAGCCATTTGCTCCGCGCTCAAGGCCTTGGTTACTTGTGGAATGCGTTCAAATCCAGAAGATAAAATCTCAATTTTTCGGTTTTCCAATTCTTTTTGGATGGCACCAAAACTTTCAAATGGGGCATAGATTAGAATTCCATCTTCGTCCTCAAACACTTCTTCGGCTCCAAAATCAATGAATTCCAATTCCAATTCTTCGGGATCTAAATTGCCTTTAGGTATTCTAAAATTACACGTGTGATCAAACATAAATTCTACAGAACCTTGTGTGCCCATTGTGCCGTTACATTTATTGAAGTAACTGCGAATATTGGCAACAGTACGGTTGTTATTGTCGGTTGCGGTTTCTATTAATATAGCAATTCCGTGCGGTGCATAGCCTTCAAATAAGACTTCTTTGTAGTTGGCCGTATCTTTATCGGTTGCTTTTTTAATTGCGCGCTCCACATTTTCCTTAGGCATGTTAGCTGCCTTAGCATTTTGGATTACCGCACGTAAACGCGAATTGGCATCCGGATTTGGACCGCCTTCTTTTACCGCCATCACAATATCTTTTCCAATACGTGTAAACGCTTTGGCCATCGCCGACCAACGTTTCATTTTTCTGCCTTTTCGGAATTCAAACGCTCTTCCCATTTCTAATGATTATTTAGTACTAATTTTTGGCAAAAATAGAACTTATCTTTATTTATACAATTTTTAACTCCCCACTTCCATCTTCCAACTTCCAGCTTACTTCTTATAAAACGGCGTCTTCACCACTTTAGCAGGTACGTCATTTTTACGGATGCGAATATAAATGGTACTATCAACTGCCGCATGTGCCGTATGCACGTAGCCCATTCCAATTCCTTTTCCAAGGCTTGGCGCCATGGTTCCTGAGGTTACGATACCGATTACATTTCCATTGGCA
>VEQT01000074.1 GCA_018883065.1 Flavobacterium sp. | reverse complement strand
ACTCTTGTGTTATTTGGTTCAACCACCACTACATCGTTTTGAGCCAAGTAGTAAAAGGGTGAATTTAGGAAATCTGATTTAGTGATGTCAACCCGATTATAGGTTTTTTTCCCCTCGGCTTCACGTATAATCAAAATAGAATTTCGTTTGCCGTAAATAGTTAAATCACCAGCCAAACTTAAGGCTTCGAGCAAAGTAATTCGCTCACTTGATAAAGTAAATGAATTGGGCTTAAGCACTTCACCAAGCACCGAAACTTTAAAGTTTAAAATACGTAAATTGATTATCGGATTTTTGATGTATTCAGCAACAGCGGAAACCAATTTTTCTTTGGCTTCTGTGCGAGTTAAACCGCCCAACTTCATTTTACCAATTACTGGGAATTCAATATAACCATAATTATCAATAAGATAGGTTTTGATGCCGTTTTGGTTGTTGTTTATTTCGTAATTGCCTTGAATTTGCGGCAAATTAAAAGGAACAGTCAATTCAGGATTTTCAGCCGAAACAATGATACTCAACAAATCGTCGGGCTGTAATTTGGCTTCGTATAGGGTAGAGTTGTCGTAACTCTTAACTTGGTCAATGTCTTGCAAATAGACTACTTTTTTCCTGGAAACACAAGAAGTAAATAGACCCACTAACAGCAAAAAGTAAATGATTTTTTTCATAGTATAGGATTCACAAACTAATTATCTAACGACTCAAATACCGAATTCATACTGATGTATTCGGGCACCACTTTTTTCATCTGCATCACCAACTCTGTGCTAGTTCCCGTTGAGATCAATGCAATCAGATGGCTAATTTCTGTTTGGATTTCGGCATGATTTTCAATTATTTCTTCAGCTATTACAATTTTTTCATTGTGAGTGGGCAGGGTTTTTGAGGTGTCGTTGAGTAATTCTTCAAACAATTTTTCGCCCGGTCGCAAACCTATCACTTTGATTTTGATATCTTGTTCAGGTATAAAACCGGCTAGTCGAATCATTTTCTTGGCTAAATCAATAATTTTTACGGGTTCGCCCATATCAAAAATAAAAATCTCCCCTCCATTTCCAATCGCTGCTGCTTCTAATACCAGCTGACAGGCCTCTGGAATCGTCATAAAATACCGAATAATCTCAGGATGGGTGATGGTTAAAGGACCACCTTCTTTAATTTGTTTAGAAAACAAGGGCACAATTGAACCATTAGATCCCAACACATTTCCAAATCGAGTAGTCATAAATTTAGTGATACTGCCTTCGGTTTGATTGGTCAAGTAATGCAAACTTTGTATGTATTTTTCTGCAATTCGTTTACTTGCTCCCATTACATTGCTCGGATTCACGGCTTTATCGGTAGAAATCATTACAAAACGTTCTACCTTATATTGAATAGACAAATCGGCTAAATGTTGGGTGCCAATTACATTTGTACAAATTGCTTGCAACGGATTGAGCTCCATCAACGGCACGTGTTTGTATGCCGCCGCATGAAACACAACCTCTGGCTTGTACTTGGTAAAAAGCGTTTCCAACACCTCTTTATTTCGAATGTCAGCTATAAAAGGACGAATAACTTCCGTATGTAATTCTTCAAGTTCAAGTACCAATTGATGCAAAGGCGTTTCAGCTTGATCCAATAAAATTATTTTCTTTGGATTAAACTGCAAAACCTGGCGTACGATTTCACTGCCTATAGAACCGGCTGCACCGGTAACTAAAACCGTTTTATTTTGTAGCGTTGACGAAATGTTATCTGTGTTTAACACGATGGGTTTTCGTCCTAGCAAATCCTCAATATCAAAGCTCTTCACTTTGTTTGAAATTTGGGTTTGGTCCTCCCAGTCGGTAATCAATGGAACCGTATATACTTTGAAATTGTATTCCAAACACTCATCTACTAATGCGATTATATCTGTTTTAGACAAACTTTTCTCAGCAATAATCAATGCATCAGCTTTTAATGAACGAAGAATGGTATATGTTTTTCTGGAATGATTGATAATGGGCAAATTCAACAAACTCTTTCTGGAATTGTTGGTGGTATTGTTATCAATAAAACCCAATAGATTAAAACGGGCAGGCATTTCTGTTTTCAAGGCGTTGGCTACTGAAATGGCATTGGCATCTACACCAAATATAACCGCGTTGATTCGTTTTTTTTGATCTTCAATTGATGAATATACTTCAAACAGGTACTTCACCATAATTCGAAATAAAAAGAGCAACGAAAACGCCAGTATATAATTGATAAAAAGTGCCGAATTTAGATATGCTTTATAGCCAAAGTTAAATTCCCAAAAATAGTTCATCACAAACAAAAACATAAATGCCGCTGAGGTAGACAGCAAAAGCTTAACCCCATCTATAAATGTAGAGTGACGAATAATTCCAGAAAAGGTTCGGAAGAATATAAAAAATAAGCCATTGACTGCAATGATGGCTAAATTCCCAAGTACAAGTACAGTGCCACTGTGAAAATGAACAAGTAAATTAAGCAGTAAAATGTGTGTAATTACACCCGAGAGAACAACAATAAATAAATCAATTATAAAAACTATCCAAATGGGCAAGTAACCAACCGTGCGAAGTTTCTTGAGTAAACCACTGGATTTCAGAAGCGTTATAAGGTAATCGAACATAAACTTTTAGAAATTTGGGTAAACAAATGTAAACTTTTTCACCAAACTACTACTACATTTTTCTACTTAAAGAACTCAACCAATACATTTTCAATTCGTTGGCGGTCACTATCCGTTAAATTCGAACCAGACGGCAAACACAATCCTTGGTCAAAAAGGGTTTCGGCTACTCGTTGACCATAATACGGATATTTTTTAAAAACCGGCTGTAAATGCATGGGTTTCCAAAGTGGACGAGTTTCTATGTTGTGCTGATCACACATCAATCGCAACTGTTCTCTAGTTTTACCCTTTGTTTGGATGGGATCAATCGTGATGGCTGAAAGCCAATGGTTGGAAAAAAAATGTTCATTGGGTTCTTTCAAAAATTCAATTCCGGGTAGGCCACTCATGTGTTTAAAATAAAAGGAATGCATCGCTCTGCGAAGCTCAATATGACTATCCAAGACTTCCATTTGTCCTCTCCCGATACCAGCCGAGACATTACTCATCCTATAGTTATAACCAATTTCTGAATGTTGGTAATGTGGCGCCTCATCGCGCGCTTGCGTAGCTAAAAAAACAGCTTTTTCTTTCACCGTTAGGTTTTTGGTAACCAAAGCACCTCCTCCTGAAGTAGTAATAATTTTATTACCATTAAATGACAACACACCAATTGCACCAAAAGTGCCACATTTTTGCCCTTTATATGAACTTCCTAATGCTTCTGCGCTGTCTTCTAAAATAGGAATATCATATTTGGCCGCTACAGCACATACTTGTTCTATTTGAAATGGCATTCCATACAAATGAACAGCAATTATTGCCTTTGGTTTTTTGCCTTTTTGAATACGATCTAGGATTGCTTGTTCCAAAGCAACAGGACAGATATTCCACGTTTCTTTTTCACTATCTACAAAAACAGGCGTGGCTCCCAAATATACAATAGGATTAGCTGAAGCCGAAAAAGTAAAACTCTGACAAATTACTTCATCTCCAGCTTGTACGCCCAACAAAATAAGCCCTAAATGTAGCGCAGCTGTTCCAGCACTCAAAGCGGCAATATGGGATTCTTTTCCAACATATTTAGCTAAATCAGCTTCAAAACCATTCACATTAGGCCCTAATGGCGCAACCCAATTGGTTTCAAAAGCAGCGTGTATGTATTTTAATTCGTTTCCACCCATGTGTGGAGAGGAAAGCCATATTTTGGGTAAACTCATGGAATACTTGGATATTTATTTGAAACTAAACTGCAAGCAAATCTACTAGTTCGTTGAGTTGCTTTATCTTCTTTTGCGGTAAATATAGGGATTCTTTGGAAAAATCTTGCGGATGAATGTTATTTCCGGCATCGATTAAACAAATGGTTTGCCATCCCAAAGCATTTGGGGTAACAAAATCTTTAGCCGGATTATCGGCAATGTAATAATACACAGCTGTATTGAATTGATGAAAAACATCAAAATTGGCCATAGTCGGCTTAGCTGAACCAAATTCCTCAGAGATCACAACAAGATCAAACAACTCTTCAATCTCGAGTGCTTTTAATTTATTTCGTTGAGTAACAGAATAGCCATCGGTTACCAAACCCAATATGCAGCCTGCAACTTTGAGATTAGTCAACAAAGATTTACATAAATTTTCGGGATAGATTGGGTAATGGTTTCGGTAAAGCTGCACTAGAGCTTCAATTGAATAGTGAGGATACAATTCGCAAATACATTCAAAAGGATTGTCCTTGCGTTTATAGGCCTCGAGTAATATTGAAAACAGCTTCGGGTTGTGGGAATCTACTTTTTGTGCAATTTCCTGAAAAGCTGATTTTAAATAATCGAGCTCTAAAGCCAAGGTATCATCTAAATCAAAAACAACTGTTTTTGAACTCATTTTATCGTGTAAAATTCGGCACCAAAACTTCGTGATCGTAGCGAAGCAAGAGTAGATTTTCTTGCCAATCTTGATACACAGAAATTTGTTCCCCTTGTAAATATTCTTGAATTATCCATTTGGGGTAGTTGGCACCAGCCAAATAACTCAAAGGAAAGCCACCTCCAAATCGGGGATTAATTTCTATTGCATAAATACTTGCAGTATCGTTTTGCATAAAGACCTGCATGGTAATACAACCTCTAAAACCAGCTACAAAACCCATTTTTTCCCAAATGGATTCCAAAAAAGGTGGTCTTTTGGTGACTCCTTTACTCACTTCCCCATCGCGCACCTCAATGCGTTCACGCGGTACGGCACATTTCAAATGCCCATCCATACTGTAGTACATATCAATGGTATATTCTGTATGTTTGCTGTGATCTAGGTATTCAAGGAACATCAATCGATCATTCGAAAAATGTTTTTCGGTAAAATCATCGTGGTGGTGCACAATAAAATTCTCTAAGCTTCTACTACCGTCAATGGGCTTTATATAAACAGGAAGTGTATAATTTTTTTTGTCAAATTCTTTGGCGGTATCAATGCCTTGTTTCTCAAAAAAATCGTGTGATAATCGTTTAAAATGAAAGGTATTTATCAAATGGTAATCTGAAATTACTATGGTAATTCCATTTTCTGCAAAAAGTTGCTTGTGCTCAGCCAAAGCCAACAATTCCGTATCTATAGTTGGTATTACCAATGCAATTTTATTTTCAATGGCAATAGCAAGTAAATCAGCAATGTAATTAGAAGCGGTAACTTTAGGCACTTGAAAACATCCATCGGATACAACACAAGCAGCTGCAAAATCAGGGTTTGCATCCGTAGTGTATACTTTTGATCCGGGGAAAATAAGGGTGAGTTCGTTTTGGAAGAATTTCACCAATGAAACTCGTCTACCTGCCGACGTAATTAAAATATTTTTATTCATCAGTTATTCCCGTTAAAAGGCTCAATCGTAGCCGCATTTGCTGCATTAATTCCCTCACTCATAAGCACCTTTCCTATAGTTCTAAAAAATATTCTCAGGTCCAAAGAAAATGAAATGTTAGCTACATACCAAACATCGTATTCAAATTTCTGGTCCCAAGAAATTGCATTTCGGCCATTTACCTGTGCCCAACCTGTAATTC
>VEQT01000003.1 GCA_018883065.1 Flavobacterium sp. | reverse complement strand
CGTCAACTGTATACTGCTCAACAAAATTATTTGCAGTCTATGGCAAACATTATTAATAAAAAAGCGGCGCTTTCAGCCGTATTAAACAACTAATAGAATTTACTTTTTAATTTCACAAACGATGAAAAAAATTATCCTTATCAGTTCAGTTGCTATACTTTTATTTTCTTGTGGAAAAGCCAATGATAAAAGCATCGAATCCATTATCGCGTCAAAAAATATAGCCCAAATCACAGCGAAAAAAAGCGAATTACAAGCACAAATTGTACAGCTCGAAGCAGCGTTAAAATTAGCCGATACTGTTAAAGAAGAAGCGCTAGTTGTTGTTGAACCAGTTAAAGACACCGTTTTTTCGCACTATCTGGAAGTACAAGGCAACATCGACACCAAAGAAAATGTATTGATTCAACCCGAAATTCCGGGCACCTTGGTAAACCTATATGTGAAAGCAGGTCAACACGTGAGCAAGGGGCAAGTTCTAGGACGCGTTGATGATGGCGGGATGAGCGAGCAATTGGCCAGTGTAGAAAACCAATATGCCTTAGCCAAAACCACTTTTATTAGACAAAGCAACCTTTGGAGTCAAAAAATTGGTTCAGAAATTCAATATCTAAATGCGCAAACCCAAATGGTTAGTGCCCAAAAAGCGGTAGCGCAACTCAAAGCGCAATTGGGAAAAACAGTAATCAAAGCGCCATTTTCAGGTGTTATTGACGACGTTTTTGTAGAACGTGGCGAGGTAGTGAGTGCCAATCCAAGAGGGTTGATGCGTTTGGTTAACCTGAGCAATATGTATGTGTCAACTATGGTTCCAGAGACCTATATTGGGAAATTAAAAATAGGAACCGTAGTAGAAGTTAAGCTTTCAGCTTTGGGTAAAACCTATGCAGGAAAAGTGCGACAAGTGGCAAGTAATATTAACCCAAGTAACCGCAGTTTTAGCATCGAAATTGCCGTACCCAATACCGACAATTTGTTGCGACCAAATCAGGTAGCCAAATTAAAAATTACTGATTATGTTAATCCAAAGGCCATTACAGTCCCAACCAATAGCATACAAAAAGATGGACAAGGGAATGCTTATGTATATGTAGCTTCAGCCAGTACAGGCACAACAGCAGTTGCCAAAAAAACCAGCGTAGTTATTGGTAAATCGGCCAATAATGTAACCGAAATAGTACGTGGCTTACAAGCCAAAGACCTTGTTGTTACCGACGGAGTTAACTCGATTTCTGAGGGCATGAAATTAAATTATTAATCAAATTTCCAAAGGCTTAACTAGCAAATTATGGCACATCAAAACAAAGAATTTGGTATTTCAACTTGGGCAATCAACAACCGAGTTACTGTATATATATTAACGTTATTGATCGTAATCACAGGAATGGTAGCCTATGTTTCCATGCCGCGTGAAGATTTTCCTGAAATCATCGAAAACAAAGTATACATCTCGTCGGTTTTTCCAGGAAACTCGGCTGAAGACGTAGAAAAATTGGTAATAAAACCGCTAGAAAAAGAGTTCAAAAATATTTCTGGGGTTGAAAAAATTACATCAAGTTCGTATCAAGATTATGGAATGATCATTGTGGAATTTGCCGATAGAGTAACCGTTGATGTAGCCAAAACCAAGATAAAAGACAAGGTTGATGTGGTAAAGTCTGATCCGGATTGGCCCAATTTAGACAACGGCAGTAAAGTAGAACCCAATGTGTTTGAACTCAACATCTCAGAGGAGGTGCCCATTTTAAACATCAACTTGCAAGGAAACTACACCACCCAGCAACTTAAAAAGTATGGAGAATTGATCCAAGACGACTTGGAAGAAATCTCGGAAGTAAAAAAAGTTGAGATCTTGGGCGTGGATGATAAAGAGGTTGAAATTGCTGTAGATATTTTTAAAATGACCGCGGCTCAAGTTTCGTTTGACGAAATTCAAAATGCAGTGAAGTATGAAAACATGACGCTTTCTGGCGGAAACTTAAAAACACAAGGATCTAAAAACAACATCCGAATTGTGGGTGAAATTAAAGATCCCCAGGAACTTGAAAACATCATTGTAAAATCATATGGCGGAACAGTTTACCTGAAAGACATTGCAAGCATTGCTTTTAAAGAAAAGGACAAAACCACTTATGCCCGCGAAAAAGGCACTGAGGTAGTGATGCTAAACGTAAAAAAACGATCGGGTCAAAACATGATTTCGGCTATTGATCAGGTTAAGGAACGATTGGATAAAGCCAAATCCAGTTATTTGCCTTCGAATCTTAAAATGGAACTCACCAACGATCAATCATCACGGGTGGAGCACCAAGTAGATGAGCTATCTAATCACATCATTTTTGGAATTATCTTAGTAATGATTGTATTGATGTTTACCATGGGCTTGCGCAACTCCTTGTTTGTGGGAGCTGCCATTCCGCTTTCTATGCTTATGGCATTTGCTTTTTTATCGGCCTTTGGACTTACACTCAACACCATGGTATTGTTTGGTTTGGTAATGGGACTGGGAATGCTGGTTGATGATGGAATTGTAGTGGTAGACAATGTGTTTGCCAACATGAAAAAAGGCATGTCGCGTATTGAAGCTTCAAAAGTGGGTATTGGCGAAATAGCTTGGCCCGTAATTTCCTCAACCGCCACCACGCTTATGGCCTTTTTGCCTTTTGCACTTTGGCCCGGAACCATGGGTAAATTCATGAAATATTTCCCCATCACCCTTACGGTAACCTTAACAGCTTCTTTATTTGTAGCCATGGTAGTAAATGCCGCCATGACTGGAGGTTCGATGGATATTGAAGATAGAAATGTGAGTAAAAAATCGGCCAAAACCTACAGCATTGTGTTTGGCTGTATCGCTTTGGTTTTTGTTGTGCTCGGGCATTCATTCAACAGCACCTTCGCCAAAGCCATTGGCCATATGGCGATTATTGCGTTGGTGTTGATGTGGTTGTATAAACTCAAGATTTACCAATGGACGCAAGATTTTCAGCATTCGTTTTTCCCGAAAATGGAAGAAAAATACAAAAACTTCTTGGCTAAAATACTTACCGGTCGCAAGGCGTGGTATGCGCTAATTGGCATCATTGGGATGTTGTTTTTCTCTTTTATTTTATTGGGCATTTTTCCACGAAAAGTGTTGTTTTTTCCCGAGAACATCCCCAACCAAGTAATTGCCTATATCGAATATCCGCAGGGAACTGATATCGAAAAAACCAACAAAGCTACCTTGTTTGTAGAAAAACAAGTGATTAACATTTTGCAAAAATATGTGGATCCCAAAACCAACAAAAACTTCCTAGCCGAATCAATCGTGTCACAGGTGGGCGTGGGTGCGGGTAATCCAAATGTTGATGCCGGATCTGCGTCAGAAACCCCCTATAAAGGAAAAGTAACGGTAAATTTTTCGGAGTTTAAGTTTAGACAAGGCATCAATACCGCCGATATCTTAGAAGAAATTCGAGCCAAAGTAAAAGGAATTGCCGGTGCGAGTGTAACCGTAGAAAAAGACGCCAACGGACCACCAGCAGGTTACCCAATTAGCATCCAACTTACCGGTACAGATTATGAAGAAATGTTGAAGGAGGCCGACAAAATGATAGCCTTTATCAATGCCAAAAATATTCCTGGAATTGAAAAACTCAAAGTAGACATCAACAAAGAAAGTCCAGAATTGGAACTCAAAGTTGATCGTGTTGGGGCCGGAAGTTTAGGCGTATCTACCGGACAAGTGGGATTTAATTTACGACGCTCTTTATATGGTCAAGAGATTTCTACTTACAAAGAAGGTGATGACGATTACAACATTACCATGCGCATGCAAGACGATCAGCGCAACAACGAAGACGTTTTATTTAATCAGTCGCTCACATTTAGAAATCAAAATAACGGGCAGATGATGCAGGTGCCAATTTCGGCCATTTCTGAAACCGAAAAAACTACTACCTACAACCAAATTAAGCGCAAAAACCAAAAGCGCATCATGACCATATACTCCAATGTGCTCACGGGCTATAATGGCGATGAAATTACCAAACAAATCCAAACCGATTTGAAAGACTATGCCTTGCCGAAAACGGTAAGCTATTCGTTTTCGGGCGTGCAAGAAGAACAAGGGAAAAACCAAAGTTTCTTGTTTTACGCCTTGTTTTTAGCATTGGCAGGAATTACGCTCATTATTGTATTGCAGTTTAATTCGGTTTCCAAAACCGTCGTGATTTTGTTTACGGTATTGCTCAGCTTTAGCGGGGTATTTTACGGTTATGTTATTGCCAACATGGATTTTGTAATCCTAATGACCATGATGGGAATTATATCGTTGGCGGGAATTGTAGTGAAAAACGGAATTGTACTGATGGACTTCTTTGTACTGTTATTGGACAAAAAAGTAATCGACAACCAAGTAGAAAGCCACGACGATTTATCGCTCGAAGACATCAAAGAAGTAATCATCGAATCGGGAAAATCCAGATTACGTCCGGTATTGCTTACCGCCTTAACCGCTGTTTTGGGATTGATTCCATTGGCCATAGGGCTCAACTTTGATTTCTTCTCATTGATTACAGAGTTCAATCCACATGTGTTTATTGGGGGTGACAACGTGATGTTCTGGGGACCTTTGGCATGGACCATTATCTTTGGACTCACTTATGCCACTGTGCTCACCTTAGTAATGGTGCCGGTAATGTTCTACTTAGTAAAACGCACCAAATATGCCTTGCGTGCACGACGAAGCTAAACTGAATTAATTTGATATAAAAAGAGTGTACTCCAAAGGATACACTCTTTTTTTTGTTTAGTTGATACTACAATTGTTCTAATACAAACTATTTTCCGTTAAAACCGGTCATGGTAAATTCCAATCCAGCGGTTCCAAATGACTTGATTACTTCGCAGGCCAGTTCCAAACGTTCGGGCAAAGCAGCTAGCTCAGAGTCGCTCCATTCGCCCAACACATAATTTACTTGTTGGCCTTTTTTAAAGGCGTCACTAATGCCAAATCGAAAGCGTGCATACTCGTTGCTATTCAATACCAAGTTGATATTTTTCAGGCCATTGTGGCCACCATCACTTCCTTTGGGTTTAATGCGAATCGTGCCAAAAGGCAAATTCAAATCGTCGGTGATGACCAGTACATTTTCTTTGGCTATTTTTTCTTTTTCCATCCAATATTGCACCGCTTTACCGCTCAAATTCATGTAAGTATTGGGCTTCAACAATAAGTAGGTTCGGCCTTTAAACTTGTATTCGGCCAAGGCGCCCAACTTTACCGTTTCAAACGAAAGCGCTTCTTTTTTGGCCATAAAATCCAAGATTTTAAAGCCAATATTGTGTCGGGTATTTACATATTCGGCCCCAATGTTACCAAGGCCTACGATCAAAAATTTCTTCATGGGAGCAATCGTTTCGGGAGGTGTAGTGCTAAACAAACGAGAAAACCAATTCATGGCGTAAATGTAAAATAAAAAGCGCTAAAAGTTTCGGCAAAAAAAAAGCACCCGTAAAAACGAGTGCTCTTTATTGGATTCAGGAACGAACTTATTTTTTCTTTCCTTTTGCCGGTGCTTTGGCTGCTTTGGCTGCTTCTTGAGCTGCTTTCATCGCCGCACGTGAAATCTTCACTTGACATACCACAGTGTTATCTGGGTGCATTAATTTGAAGTTGTTGGTTTCAATTTTGGTTACATACAACTTGTTCCCCATTTCCAATTGAGAAATGTTGGCTTCAACGAAGTCAGGCAAGTTTTTTGGTAAGGCTTTTACTTTTAAACGACGTTGGTTTAAACGCAAATCACCTCCCAATAAAACACCTGGAGAAGTACCCACAATTTTAACAGGAACTTCCATCATGATTTCTTTGCTTTCGTTCAATTGAAAGAAGTCAATGTGTAAAATTTTGTCTGACACAGGATGTACCTGAATGTCTTGCAAAATTGCATTATAGGTGGTTTTTCCTAACTCAATCGCTACAGTATGCGCGTTTGGAGTGTACACCAAGTTTTTAAATGCAATTTCTTCTGCTGAGAAATGTACCGCTTGATTTCCTCCGTATAACACGCAAGGAACCAATCCAGCATTACGTAAGGCTTTCGTTGCCGACTTGCCCACGCTTTCTCTTTCTGATCCTTTAATCGTAATCGATTTCATTGTAAAAAAATTATAGTTAATAAAAAATATTCGTTGTCTGTTGTCTGTTTTCGGTTTATCCGAAGAGCTGAACCAAGCTTTTCATTCAATTACATCAGGAACTTCCCACTAATGGAATTGTTATGCTGTACCATGTGCATTACTTCAGCAAAAAGTGGGGCACAACTCACCACTTTTATTTTATTGGATTCCTTTTTGAGCGGAATCGAATCGGTGACGATCAATTCTAACAATTTGGAATTTTCTATTTTTTCATAAGCACTTCCCGATAAAATCGCGTGTGTGCATATCGCTCTTACGCTCAAAGCCCCTTTCTCAATCATCAAATCAGCTGCCTTGGCCAAGGTCCCTCCGGTATCGATCATGTCATCAACCAAAATAACGTGACGCCCTTTTACTTCTCCGATCAATTCCATCGTGTCAATCACGTTGGCAATTTTTCGTTGTTTATAACAAATCACGACATCCGATTCCAAATACTTAGAATACGCATAGGCTCTTTTGGAACCTCCCATATCAGGGGAAGCGATGGTTAAATTTTCTAGTCCTAAACTTTTCACGTACGGCAAAAATATTGTCGAAGCAAAAAGATGGTCTACCGGTTTTTCAAAGAACCCTTGAATCTGATCGGCGTGCAAATCCATGGTCATGATGCGTGTGGCTCCTGCCGCGTCGAGTAAATTGGCCACCAATTTGGCTCCTATGGGCACCCTTGGTTTGTCTTTACGGTCTTGGCGTGCCCATCCAAAATACGGAATTACTGCCGTAATGTGTCGGGCCGAAGCGCGTTTTGCCGCGTCAATCATGAGCAACAATTCCATCAAATTATCTGCCGATGGAAACGTAGAGCAGACGATAAACACGCGTAACCCTCGAATCGATTCTTCGTACGACGGCTGAAACTCGCCATCGCTGTAGGTCGAAAAGGTTACTTTACCTAGCGGAACGCCGTATTGTTTGGCAATTTTTTCAGCCAAATAAACACTTTGCGAACACGCAAATATCTTTGCTTCTGGTTCTAGGTGTTGCATTGTATGTTGTTGTTTGTGCCGAAGCGTTTAGTTTCCGGTTGCTTCCTCAAAATTTTGAGAAAAGCGCGAAGAAGATAATCGCCTCGGTAGTAGTTAGTTAGTTGTGTGTCGCGTTAACGAGGTGCAAATTTAGGAATTAAATCGAAGTGGGAAAGGAAAAAAGAGAGTATTTTTTTTAGCGCATGTAATTTATTTTTTTACATTTGCAGCGTGTTAAAGGAATCTGTTTTAGGACAGATTTTTGCGATAAAAAGGAGTTCTCCTTTTTTTCGTCTGCTACGCCCGGATGGCGGAATTGGTAGACGCGCTGGTCTCAAACACCTGTGGGAAACCGTGCCGGTTCGACTCCGGCTCCGGGTACAAATAAGCTCCTTTTTAGGGGCTTATTTTAGTTTAGGAGCGAGTCAAACTTTTTTTGTTTGACGGCTCCGGGTACAAATAAGCTCCTTTTTAGGGGCTTATTTTAGTTTAGGAGCGAGTCAAATTTTTTTTGTTTGACGGCTCCGGGTACAAAAAAGCTCTTCGAAAGAAGGGCTTTTTTTAGTTTAGGGGACGAGTCAAATTTCATATTTGACCGGCTCCGGGTACAAAAAAGCTCTTCGAAAGAAGGGCTTTTTTATTTTCTCGCAAAGACGCAATCCCGATGGCTCGGGACGCAAAGTTTTTTTGCGACTTCGCGAGCTATTTTCAAAACACATGTTATTACAATTTGAAAATTCAACACAATGTGAGTCATTTTCAAATTTTCAAATCCGTGAATCTGCGGCAAAAATCTTGCTTTGTAGTTCCTCCTCGCAATGACGAGCTTAGTATACTTCTACCCTTTTAACTATATGACTTTCGGCTTTTTTTAACTATCGTCTATTCCGCTATTTCCTTGTTTTATAGTATTTTTCGCAAAATTTTATAGTATGCGCGCTCACTTGTTTTTTTCTATTCTTGTTTTTCATGTTTTGGTTGCATTTGCTCCGGCATGGGCACAAGAAACACCCATCAATCTCATTGCGTTTAAATACAATGGGATGGAAAATTCTAGCGAAATTATTCAATGGGAAGTAAATACTCCAACTAATTTCAACTCTTCAACCACCGATGTGGCTAGTATATTGGTAGGTTCTTCCATTTTTAATCCCAATACCGGCGACTACATAGCCCGGGTAACCCATACAGATAATACCTCTGGGATATACAAATACAACATCAATACTACAGATTCAAATTTTAGCGAAGCAACGAGTTTTTATAATGGTTCTGCCGAGTGCGACATGCAAACTGGAATGATATACAGCTACGCCGGAAACGAATTTGATGAAGTGGAGTTAAGCAAATACAATCCACAAACCAACACCTTAGAAATAGTGGGCACGTTTGAATTTTTGCCCAACACCAGCTTTTTTCCTGATGGTTCTTGTTTTGATTCGAATTTGGGTGTTTACTATTTTGTTATTTTGGATGTAGAAGGAAGAAAATTGGTTGCTGTAGATGTAAATAATCCTGTATTTAGCTACACGGTAACCTTACTGACCGGCTTGCCTATTACCGGAAACATTGGATTGGAATTTAGCAACGAAACCAATCAGGTGTATTGTATGTATTCGTCGTATAATCCGGACACCGAAACCAGTACTTTTGTGGTAGGAGCCATTGCTACAACTACAGGTGAAATTAGTGTGCTCAACTCCTTAAACAGCATAGGTGGTTATCAATTTTACAACCGAACCTTTGATCAAACCAATAAAAAGCTAATTTTTGTGGCCTACAATCTTGACTTTAGCGCGCAGGAATTGTATTTGTATGACATGGACACCAACACCTATGAAACAAGGCCATTACCAGCCGATGTAGTGATTGAAATTGAATGCAACAACATCACTTACTCCGAGCTCAAATATGGCGCATTAAACAATCCCAAAAACAACATTGAACGTTTTGTAGTTTATGCGGATAATGCATCTCAGCAAATTCTTGTTTCAGCAAACCTTGCGCAAGCCAGCTATTGTCTGTACAACACCCAAGGGACAAAATTACATTCAGGCACCATTGATTCGGCACTTGGCATTGACGCAACAGGACTTTCTGCTGGGGTGTATTTTGTATCGCTCACAACGGCTAATAAACGTCTCACTCGCAAAGTGGTGTTGCGCTAAGGTATAATTTGAAAAAATGTTAATTGCGATGATACCGTTCCAATAAATCGGTACGCAATGCTATTATTAGTACAATTTTATCCTTTCGACTTCGACTTTCGACTTATATGCCTACTTTAGCCCCGAAAGCAAACCACCCTAACCATGAAATACGGAATTCTTCTTACGGGTATTTTACTCGCTTCTTGTAGTCAAAAACAACCCCAACAACCCAATTTTGACAATGTAAAATGGGTCGATTTAACCTATAGTTTTGACAGCACTACCTTGTATTGGCCCAACAACTTAACCAAATTTGTGCACCATACTGACGCCGATGGATTGACTCCGCTTGGGTACTATTATTCTTCTTACTCGATCTGTACCCCCGAACACGGTGGAACACATTTGGATGCTCCAAAACATTTTGCACAAAACAAATTGTCTGTTGATCAATTGCCAATGAGTAGTCTTACCGGAAATGCTGTAGTGATTGACGTGTCTAAAAATGCCTTGGCCAATCGCGATTACCAAATTAGCATTGCTGATATCGAAAATTGGGAAAGAGAACATGAAACAATTGAGCCCAACACCATTTTGTTGTTCAAAACCGGTTATGGTAAATTCTACCCCAACCGTAAAAATTATTTTGGCTCCCCAAAAACAGGTGTTGAGGCCATAGCGGAGTTACATTTCCCGGGTATAGATCCCAAAACAGCTAGCTGGATGGTAAAAGAAAGACGTGTAAAGGCCGTGGGCTTAGATACGCCAAGTTTGGATTACGGGCAGTCGAAAGACTTTAAAACACACCAAATTCTATTAGGCAATAACAAGCCCGGATTTGAAAATGTGGCTCATTTAGACAAACTGCCGGCTACGGGTGTCTATGTTGTGGCGCTTCCTATGAAAATTGGGCAAGGCAGTGGCGCCCCGTTGCGCATTATTGCAGCAATGATTGATTAGCTAATCTACAGTTTCAGTTCGTTTGGCTTTTAGTTTATATATAAACGCATAAAAAGCCAAGGCCAGAACGGCGCCAAAAGTATTGCGTAGTTGGTCATCTATACTTGCACTTCTGCCTTCAACAAAATATTTCTGTACAAATTCTAAGGCTCCACCTGCCAAAAAACTTACTGCAAAAGCTATCCAATATTTTTTTGAATGGTTGCGAAAATAATACAACAGAGACATCGTAAATAAAAAGAAGCAGGCCACATGAGAGATATTAGAAAAATTTTCAAGCAAAACATTGGTTGAAAAATTAAATTTTTTACTAGGAATTCTCTTTTTGAAATTGATTTTCGTAGTTGAGTCGCACATGTTTCCTAGCAAAGGAATGGCATTGGCTGTTTGAGCGTCTACTGTTTTTATTCCGCCATCTTTGTATGCGGTTGACCAAGATGGATTTCCAAAACTAAAGTAACATTCAGATGTCCCATAGGAATATTTTCCAATTCCATTGTAATAATACACTGCCAAATCACCTGCAATTTGGAAATTATCACCAACTTTTGGTGGGTCGTGAACCACTATTTTTCCCAACTCCGATTTATAGGGAATACACTCCAAATAGGCGATTACGGCCAATAATACAAGTGGATGTATAAAAAATAATTTGAGTTTATGTAGCATGAAATATAAGCCCTACAATAAGCCCATCACCAACTGCGGGAATAAACCCAGCGCAACGGTAAGTAAAGCAGCATAAATTGCTACAGTATAGAGTAAAACAGGAGTTCCTGTTCGGGTTTCATTGGCCGGCTTGGTGTACATGGCTAAAATGAGTTTAAAGTAATAGCCCACACTAATAATCGAATTGATTACTGCCGCAATAACTACCACCAAAAAGCCAGAAGCTAGCGTAATATTGAATAAGCCCAATTTGGCAAAAAAGCCCGAGAATATCGGAATCCCTGCCATAGACAACAACGAGATAGTCATTACAGCGGCCAATATTGGATTGGTTTTGGCCAATCCATGAAAATTCACATAGTCTTCGTTTTCACGATTTTTACACACATAAAGCACTACTGCAAAAGCGCCAATCCCAGCAAAAGCATAAGCAGCAGCATAGTAAAACAAACTACTGGCTGCTGAAGACAAACTCAACAGTGCCATCAACATAAATCCAGCATGAGAGATTCCTGAAAAAGCCAGCATACGTTTTACGTTTTGTTGTTGCAAGGCCATGATGTTACCAACAGTCATGGAGGCAATTGAAATAATGGCTATAGCTGTATTAAATTCGTGCGTTAAATCTGGATTTAATACCACCAATAATTTATAAAAGGTTGCTATTGCTACCACTTTGGCTAATGTGCTCATGGTAGCTGTGGTTAAGGCTGGAGATCCTTCGTACACATCGGGTGCCCAAAAATGAAAAGGTACAGCTGCGATTTTGAACAACATGCCAATGCACAACAATAAAACGCCCACAAAAAACCAGCTGGGTAATTCGGCTGAGTGTGATAGCTCGGCAATTTCAGTCACATCAAAAGTACCCATCGCGCCGTAAATCAAACAAATTCCAAACAATAAAATTCCAGAGGCAAAGGAGCCCATCAAGAAATACTTCATTCCGGCTTCGTTGCTTTTAAGGCTTAATCGGTTACTGGCAGCCAAAACGTATAAGGAAATAGACAAGACCTCTATGCCCAAGAAAAACATGGCCAAGTTGCCAAACGAAACCATGGCTACGGCGCCAGACAATAAGAATATTTTGATGGCAATAAAATCAGAGAGTTTAGCTGCCTGATTATCATAAAAATGATGACTTAAGGCCACCAAGAAAATGGTCAACACAATAAATAAACTTGAAAAACACACCGAGAAATTCGAAACTATAATCATGTTATTGTAATAGGAAGCTGGTGCATTATAATCGAGAACAGTGAGACCCAATATGCCCAACAAGCCCAATATAACAAATGGAATAATAGCTTTTCTAAGGTTGAGAATTTCCAACAACAAGGTTAAAATTCCTAATCCGATAAGGGCAAGTAATGTATTCATAGGTGAGGTATTTTATTTCATACGATGCATTTACTTGCATCATTGCTGTTTGATTTCAAATTCTAATTAGTGTAAACGTTTAGCTATAATGTCCAAACTTGGCGTGATCAAGTCGTTGATGGCTTTTGGATATAACCCAAAAAACAACAATACTGCAACCAACAATACCATCGTAATTCCTTCGGTTAGGCTGATGTCACAAAATGGCTTAGCATTGGTTTGGCCCAACATCACGTGTTGAAACATTTTAAGCATGTAATAAGCGCCCAAAATAATGGTTAATCCACCCCATATAGCAAACCAACTATTGGTTGTAAATAAACTGTATAAGACTGTAAATTCTCCAACAAAATTAAAGGTTGACGGCAAAGCCACCGAGGCCAAAACCAATAACATAAATAGTGAAGTAAATCGAGGTGCTTGGGCACGAATACCACCCATTTCTGAAATGGTATGGGTTTGGTAACGGCGATAAATTATCTCGGCAGCCAAGAACAAGCCTACTACCACAAATCCGTGAGCAATCATTTGTAAAACGGCGCCACGCAAACCATCTAGGTTCAACGTATAAATTCCTGCTGCAATGATTCCTACGTGTGACAACGACGAATAAGCCAGTAATTTTTTCAAGTCCTTTTGACGCAAGGCAACGATTGCGCCGTAGATAACTCCTGCCAGACCCAAACCTATCCACCAATTTTGGTATTCGATTGCCGCCTGAGGAGCCAAAGGCAATTGCCAACGGATCACGCTGTACAATCCCATTTTTAGCATAATTCCCGACAATAACATCGTACCAATAGCAGGAGCTTTTTGGTAAACGTTGGCCTGCCAAGTATGAAATGGAATCAATGGAATTTTGATGGCATACGCCAAAAAGAATGCCAAGAAAATCCAAAACTGCTCGGTAGATGTAAGTTTCAATTGATACAAATCTTTCAATAAGAAACTACCGGCTTGTTGGTACATATACACAAAAGACACCAACATAAATAACGAACCGGCCAGGGTGTAAATGAAGAATTTAACCACTGCTTTTTTGCGCTCATCGGCATCGCCATTCCCCCAAAGCAAGGCAATAAAATAGATAGGAATTAAAGACAACTCCCAAAAAATATAATACAACAAGCCATCCACAGCAACAAAAGTACCTACCATAGCAAAGGCCATAAACAGCAACAAGGTATAGATGGATTTGGCATTTTCGAATTGTGTGCCAAAACCTGATAAAATAATCAAAGGAATCAAGCCTGTAGTAAGCAACACCATAGCCATCGACAAACCATCGGCTAATAAAGCAATACTTACGTTGGGTTTAGCAATCCAAGGCGCTACAAAATCGATGTTTTGTCCCAATTGAAATGCGTTCAACAAATAGCAGGAAACAGCCAAGGCCAAGGCCGAAAACAACAAGGCTACTTTTGAAGCCCATTGATTTCCAACCAAAAAGGTAACGATTGACCCACCTAATAATAACAATAATACTGACGATATATCCATTAGAGTATAATTATTGAACGATAAACAAATAAGTAACAAGGGCAATTACACCCAATACAAAGACAAACAAATATAAACCGGTGTTTCCGTTGTGTACTTTTCGGCCTTGTTTGCCTAGGGCTAAGGTAACTTTGGCAAAACCAAAGACTACGGCAGACAAACTCGTTTCTAGCGTGTCACGAAAGAATCGGGAAGCGCTGTTGATCGGATTGACAATTAAGCGCATATACGCTTCATCCACATAGTATTTGTGGTACACCACTTTAGCAAAGCCTTCCATTTGCTCGTCGGCTTTGGGTAAACTTTTTTGCGTGATGAATTGATGACGAGCCCATAGAATTCCAAAAATTCCTCCAGCCAAAGCAACGCCCATCAAACTGTATTCAAGTGTGCCCAACGCATGTTCGGCGTGTTCAGCGTGAAACAAAGGAGCCAAATAGTGATTTAACCACGTGCTACCCGGTAAATTAATGGCGCCGCCAATCGCAGCCAAAATAGCCAATACAATTAAAGGGAACGTGATTAAAGCTGGGCTTTCGTGCAAGTGTTTTTCTTGTTCTTCGGTTCCGCGGAATGTGGTAAAAAATGTCAAGTACATCAAACGGAACATATAGAAAGCCGTCATGATTGAGGCAACCGAACCAACCGCCCAAAGGGCAATGTTGTGGTGAAAGGCCGTAAGTAATATTTCGTCTTTAGACCAAAAACCCGCCAAAGGGAAAATTCCGGCAATGGCCAAACTAGAAACCAACATGGTCATAAAAGTGATGGGCATTGCTTTTTTCAAGCCACCCATGTTGCGCATATCTTGCTCACCATGCAAAGCATGAATCACCGAGCCTGAGCCCAAGAACAAACAAGCTTTAAAGAACGCATGCGTAATCACGTGAAAAACGGCCACTTGGTAGGCTCCTAAGCCCAAAGCCAAGAACATCAATCCCAATTGAGAAACCGTAGAATAAGCCAATACTTTTTTGATGTCGTTTTGGAATAAGCCAATCGTAGCCGCCAAAAGTGCGGTTGCTGCACCTACTATAGCAATAACCGTTTGTACTTCGGGCGTTAAATCAAACAAGAAGTGCATACGGGTTACCATAAAAATCCCTGCGGTAACCATGGTAGCCGCGTGAATTAATGCCGAAACGGGTGTTGGACCTGCCATGGCGTCAGGTAACCAAGTATACAGTGGTACTTGCGCTGATTTTCCGCAGGCACCAATGAATAAAGCCAAGGCTGCAAGGGATAATAAAGTAGAAGGAGTTCCACCAGCTAAGGCCGTTTGTAAGCCAGCAAAATCGAGAGTTGAAAACATAGCGCCCAAGATAAATATCCCAATCAATAAGCCTAAATCTCCGATACGGTTCATGATAAATGCCTTTTTGGCTGCGTCATTGTAGTCTTGATTGCTATGCCAAAAACCAATGAGCAAGTACGAGCATAGGCCCACGCCTTCCCAACCGATGAACATCACTACTAAATTACTGCCCACCACCAAGGTGATCATAAAAAACACAAAGAGATTTAAATAGGCAAAGAATTTGTGCATGTTCTCGTCATCGTGCATGTAGCTAATAGAATACAAATGGATTAACGAGCCAATTCCGGTTACAAATAGCAACCACAAAATAGACAACTGATCAAATAAGAAACCAAAATGGATAGGAAACGACTGCAACTGAATCCAGTCAAAAAGATCAATTGAAGTTGATTTTCCGGTAGATTGAAGTTCGATAAAAAACAACAATGCTGCCACAAAAGAGGCAACTACAGCTAGGGTTCCTAACACACCCGAAGCGGTTTTACCGAGCTGTTTTCCAAAAAAAACATTGAGTAAAAATCCGATGAAAGGAGCTAATACTAGTACTAAGGCTAATGAAGTATCCATAGAAAATTATCCTTTTAAATTTTTTAAATTGTCAATGTCAATTGAGCCCAAGTTTCGGAATATCGACACCAAAATAGCCAATCCTACAGCAACTTCGGCAGCTGCTACTGCCATGGAGAAGAACACAAATACCTGGCCTTCTGCATCTTGGTGATAGGTTGAAAAAGCTACAAAAAGCAAATTCACGGCGTTTAACATGATTTCTATCGACATAAAAACAATGATGGCATTTCGGCGATACAGCACACCAAACACCCCTATACAGAACAAGATCACACATAAAAATATGTAGTTCTCGATTCCGATTTGATTCAAGATATTATTCATATTACTTTCCTGATTTTTCTTTTTTAGACAACAACACTACGCCGATCATGGCTACTAACAACAAAATAGAAACGTATTCAAATGGAAGCATGTATTCGTTTAGGAGAACATTGCCCAATACTTTGGTCGATTGGTAATCTTCACCTGTTGAATCATAATCGCCTACAATGGGTTTGGAATTGATGAAAATGGCCAACAACACCAAACACATCACACAAAATAATACCACAGCTGCCAAACGGGTCACGCGTGGTTTATGTACTTCGTCTTCTTTGTTCAGGTTCATCAACATCAAGGTAAATAAAAACAAAACCATGATGGCACCGGTGTAGACAATAAAGTTTACAATACCCAAAAATTGAGCGTTGAGCAATAAATAATGTCCGGTAATGGAGGAAAAACAGATTACCAAATAAATGGCGCTGTGAATTGGGTTTTTAGTAAAGATGGTTAAAAATGCCGTCGCTAAAGTAATGGCCGATAACACGCTAAATAAGAGTAAAAATGTAGTCATTAGTTGGCGTTTTTAAGTTGAGCGTTTTTCATGGCGATATCCAACGGCATGACTAATTTGTCTTTTCCGAAAATAAAATCTTCGCGGTCATAGCTAGCCGGAACCAACACTTTTGAAGTAGTTAAATAAATGGCATCTTTTGGACACGCTTCTTCGCACAACCCACAAAAAATACAACGCAACATATTAATCTCATAGATTTCGGCGTATTTCTCTTCGCGGTACAACAGTTCTTCGCCTTTTTTACGTTCGGCAGCCTTCATAGTAATCGCTTCGGCCGGACAAGACAGCGCACACAATCCACAAGCCGTACAGTTTTCACGACCTAGTTCGTCGCGCTTAAGCATGTGCTGCCCGCGATATACTGGACTCATTTCACGTACTTGCTCAGGATATTGTATGGTTACTTTTCGGGTAAATAAATGCTTGATGGTAATCCATAAACCTTTAATTATGGCAATCAAATACAGGCGTTCCAAAAAAGTCATTTCCTTGTTGGAAACTTGTTTTTTACGCCCGGATAAGGAGATTGTTTCTAGTGCGGTCATCGGTTCGTTTTCTATTAAACGTTAGTGATTGATATTAATTAAAACCCTAAATACGTGGCAATTTCATGGCGCAACAACACAATGCCTGTAATTACTATGTTGGCGATTGACAACGGAATTAAAATGCGCCAGCCCAAGTGCATCAATTGGTCATAACGGAATCTGGGAATGGTCCAACGCACCCACATGTAGAAAAAGATGAATCCACATATTTTGGCAAAAAGAACAACAATTCCTAGAATGTTAGCCAAGTTTACACCCCAATGGGTTACCGCCCATTCCATTCCTGGGTAGTTGTATCCACCAAAAAATAGCACGGCTAATATGGTGGCTGATATAAACATGTTCGCATATTCGGCAAACAAATAAAAGCCCATTTTCATGGACGAATATTCGGTGTGGTATCCGCCAATTAACTCTGATTCACACTCGGCCAAATCAAAAGGAGTTCGGTTGGTTTCGGCAAAAGCACAAATCAGGAAAATCAAAAAGGAAAGCGGTTGGTAAAATACGTTCCAGTGCAAACCCGATTGCTGCATGGATATTTCTTTCAAGCTCAAGGTGCCCGTCATCATTAATAACGCAATCATAGACAAGCCCATCGCAACTTCATACGAAACCATTTGAGAAGCAGCACGTACGGCTCCCATTAAAGAGAATTTGTTGTTGGATGCCCAACCACCAATCATAATGCCATACACGCCAACAGAAACTACGCCAAAAATGTACAACAAAGAAACGTCAACATCGGTGGCTTGCAAGATGATGTCTTTGCCAAATAAGTGTAATTTATCGCCCCACGGAATTACGGCACTGGTCATTAAAGCCGTGCTCATGGCAATGGCTGGACCTACAATAAATAGAATTCGGTTGGGCGTATTGGGGAAAAATTCTTCTTTCGAAAACAATTTTAATCCATCGGCCAAAGGCTGAAGAATTCCGCCTTTTCCGGCTCTATTGGGCCCGATTCGGTCTTGCAACCAAGCGGCTATTTTACGTTCGGCCAAGGTAGAATACATGGCCATCAACATGGTGATGGCAAAAACGACTACTATCAGTACGCTTTTTTCTATGATGAAGGCACTATTCATTTGGCGTAGATTTAGGAGTTGAAGCCTTGGTTTCAGCCAATGGAATAGCTTTCATGCTTATTTTTTTGCGATCGACATCACGACCCATTAGAATATTTTTCTCAGTCGCGATTTGTACTTTCTCTAATTTACGGGTGTAATTGTTTTGGTTGATTACCGATGTTTTTTCGAATTTACGCGGGCCTTCAATTACCCAATCTTGTGGGTCTTTGTGGTCAAAACGGCATTCGTTGCAAATGAATTCCTCTACCTCGTGGTATTGGTCTTTTCGGCCTGTAACCCGTTGAATTTCGTTGCCAAACATCCAAACGGTGGTTTTTCCACAACATTTGGTGCAGTTGCGGTGTGCATCATAGGGTTTATTAAACCACACTCTAGATTTGAATCGGAAGGTTTTGTCGGTTAAAGCACCTACGGGACAAACATCGATCATGTTTCCAGAAAACTCATTATCAATTGCTTTGGAAATACAGGTTGAAATGTTGGCGTGATCGCCACGATCCATTACACCATGCACGCGATTGTCTGTCAACTGATCGGCCACCATTACACAACGGTAACATAATATGCAACGGTTCATGTGCAATTGAATGTTGGGACCAATATCTTCGGGCTCAAACGTTCTTTTTTCTTCGATGTAACGGGTTTCTGATTTGCCGTGTTGGAAACTTAAATTTTGTAAATCACATTCTCCCGCCTGATCACAAACTGGGCAATCCAACGGGTGATTAATCAACAAAAATTCAGTTACCGATTTGCGCGCTTCTTGTACTCTGGCTGAGGCAGTACTTGCAATTTCCATTCCGTCTTGGCAACCGGTTACACACGAAGGTACCAATTTGGGCATTGGACGTGGATCGGCTTCACTGCCTTTGGTTACATCCACCAAACAGCAACGGCATTTTCCGCCACTACCTTTTAATTTAGAATAATAACACATGGCTGGTGGTACACTTTCTCCACCAATCATACGAGCAGCTTGCAAGATCGTTGTTCCTGCTTCTACTTCAATTTCTTGACCGTCTATGGTTACTTTCATTCTATTTTTGTTTCAAGTTTCAGGTTCCAGGTTTCAGGTTAAGTCTTGTCAACTTGAAACCGTAAACCTGAAACAAAATTATATGGTTTGCTTAGCCACCAAATGCTTTACCTGTTCAAAAGGCTCGGCTACAAAGTGATCTCTATTTTTAATTTTTTCGGGGAAACGAATGTGGTATTCAAACTCATCTCTAAAGTGACGTATAGCCGCAGCTACAGGCCAAGAAGCGGCATCACCCAATGGGCAGATGGTATTTCCTTCTATTTTGCTTTGAATGCTCAACAATAAATCGATGTCTTCTTCGCGTCCGTGTCCGTTCTCTATACGGTGCAATACTTTTTCCAACCAACCGGTTCCTTCTCTACAGGGCGAACATTGTCCGCAGCTTTCGTGGTGATAAAAACGAGAAAAATTCCAAGTATTACGCACGATACAAGCCGTGTCGTTGTATACGATAAATCCGCCAGACCCCAACATAGATCCGGTAGCAAAACCACCATCGCTCAGCGATTCGTAGGTCATTAAACGGTCTTCACCTGCGGCTGTTTTGTAGATTAAATTAGCCGGTAAAACAGGCACCGAGCTTCCGCCGGGCACAAATGCTTTTAGGGGCCTATCAGAGCTCATTCCACCCAAATAGTCATCTGAGTTCATGAATTCATATACGCTCAAGCCCAATTCAATTTCGTATACTCCTGGGTTTTTGATGTGTCCCGAGGCCGAAATCAATTTGGTTCCGGTAGAACGTCCAATTCCAATTTTAGCATAATCGGCTCCGGAATTATTTACAATCCACGGCACAGCAGCAATGGTTTCTACATTGTTTACCACCGTTGGATTGGCCCATAAACCAGAAATCGCCGGGAAAGGCGGCTTAATTCTTGGGTTTCCGCGTTTGCCTTCGAGTGATTCAATCAAGGCTGTTTCTTCACCGCAGATATAGGCTCCACCACCTATTTGAACATACAATTCCAAATCGTAGCCAGTTCCTAATATATTTTTACCCAACCAACCGGCAGCACGGGCCTCGGCTAGGGCTCTTTCTAAAATTTTGTACACCCACATGTATTCGCCACGAATGTAGATGTAAGACAAATTACAGCCCAAGGCATAGCTCGAGGTGATCATTCCTTCAATCAACAAATGCGGAATGTACTCCATCAAAAAACGATCCTTGAAGGTTCCGGGCTCTGACTCGTCAGCATTACACACCAAATGTCTGGGTTTGCCTGATTTTTTGTCGATGAAACTCCACTTCATTCCGGTAGGAAAACCTGCGCCTCCACGGCCGCGTAGTCCCGAAGTTTTTACTTCTTCAACTACCTCATCGGGCGTTAATGTTTTCAAGGCTTTTTCAACCGAAGCATACCCGCCGTTTTGACGATATACCTCGTAAGTTTTAATGCCGGGAACGTTAATTTTATCTAATAATATTTTTTGTGACATATTATTTATCGTGTAACGTGATTTTGTTTGCTTTACAATCGTCGATCAACTGATCTATTTTTTCTGGAGTAAGGTGTTCTTGATAAAAATCACCCAATTGCATCATCGGTGCATAGCCGCACGCACCCAAACATTCTACTCCGCGCACTTCAAAAAGGCCATCAGCAGTAGGTTCTCCTACTCCAACACCCAATTTTTCACAAGTGTAATCCATCAAATTTTCAACGCCATTTAAACAACAGGGGGAAGTTTGACAAAACTCAAACATATATTTGCCAATCGGGCGGCGGTTAAACATGGTATAAAAACTCACTACTTCATACACTTCTATCGGTTTGATTTGCAGAATTTCTGCTACCTTATCTTGTAATTCAATACTCAACCAATTTTCGTGTGCATCTTGTACTTCATGTAAAACGGGTAGCAAGGCAGATTTTCTTTTATCAGCAGGATAGTGACTGATTAACTCATTGATGCGCGTCATCAATGAATCGGTCATATTGATCTGTTGTTTGTAGTGCGTTTTCTCCATTTTTATATTTTCTTATGCGCTTACAAAGCGCGTATCTACTTTTTTCTGTTTTTTGTTAGGCATCTAATTCTCCTGCAATTACATTTAAACTAGACAGAATAACAATTGCATCGGATAACAAAGCGCCTTTGATCATCTCTGGATAAGCTTGATAATAAATAAAACAAGGTCTTCGGAAATGCAAACGATAAGGCGTTCTACTGCCATCGGTTACCAAATAGAACCCTAATTCCCCGTTTCCACCTTCTACGGCATGATACACCTCAGCCACTGGAACGGGTACTTCACCCATTACAATTTTAAAGTGATAGATTAAAGATTCCATCGTGGTATACACATCTTCTTTTGGAGGTAAATAGTAATCGGGAACATCAGCATGGTAAGGTCCTTCGGGCAATTTAGCCAAGGCTTGTTTAATGATGCTGATACTTTCCCACACCTCGGCGTTTCGTACACAAAAACGATCGTAGGTATCTCCCGATTTTCCTACCGGAACTATAAATTCAAAATCTTCATATGACGAATAAGGCTGCGCAACACGCACGTCATAATCAACTCCAGCCGCACGTAAATTAGGACCGGTGAATCCATACGCCATAGCTTGTTCGGCAGTAATTGCACCAACATTTACAGTACGATCAATAAAGATTCTATTGCGTTCAAAAAGATTTTCAAATTCTTTCCAAGCTACGGGAAATTCTTCCAAAAACACATTCAATTTACGGAAAGCTTCTGGTGACCAATCGCGTTCAAATCCACCAATACGGCCCATGTTGGTTGTTAATCGAGCGCCACAAATTTCTTCGTAGATCTCATATACTTTTTCTCGGAATTGAAACACATACAAAAAGCCGGTATAGGCGCCTGTATCTACTCCAAGAATAGAATTACAAATTAAGTGATCAGTAATACGAGCCAATTCCATTACAATTACACGTAAATACTGTGCTCGTTTAGGCACTTCAATTCCTAATAATTTTTCTAATGTCATCCACCAACCCATATTATTGATTGGTGATGAACAATAATTCATACGATCGGTAAGCGGAGTAATTTGGTAAAACGGACGGTTTTCGGCAATCTTTTCGAAAGCGCGATGAATGTAACCAATGGTTGGTTCGGCTTCTACGATGCGTTCGCCATCCATCAATAAAATATTTTGAAAAATACCGTGGGTTGCCGGATGTGTAGGCCCTAAATTTAGGATAGAAAGCTCATTCCCTTCTTCATTTAAGGTTTCTTTAATGATTTTGGCATAACGGTGTTCGGGCGGTAATAATAGCTCTGACATGGTGTCGTAAATTAGGCGTTGGTGGTTGTTCTTCCAAAGAATCGATCGTCTTTGTCGGTACGGCCGCTGTCTTCCATCGGAAATTCTTTTCGCATCGGATGAGATACCATTTCATCCATGTTCAAAATGCGTTTCAGTTGCGGATGACCACTGAAGTGGATACCGTAGAAATCAAAGGTTTCACGTTCCATCCAATTGGCGCACAAAAAGATGTTGGATACTGTTTTAATTTCTGGGGTTGCGTTCAAATACGCTTTGATTTTAACACGGGTATTGGTTATCCAATTATGCATATGGTACACCACTGCAAACTGATGATTGTCGTCGTTGTCTGGATAGTGAATCCCGCACAAATCAGTCAAAAAATGAAATTGTAAGGTTTCTTCGTTTTTCAAGAACAGTAATAAAGCTGTGTTTTTTTCGGGATCTACCTCGAAGGTAAGGACATCAAAATCCATCTGAAAATTGCGCACAGCAGTCCCAAATTGGGCTTCTACTTTTTCTTGTAAGTCAGCGAGTTCTAGGGCCATCTTTATTTGATATTATAAGAAGCTAATAATTCTTGGTACTCGGGGGAACTTCTGCGGCGTACCGATTCCGATTTAACCAATTCTTGCAATTTCATCACGCCTTCCACGATTTGTTCTGGGCGAGGCGGACAACCTGGCACATATACATCTACCGGAATTACTTTGTCAATACCTTGAAGAACTGAATACGTATCAAAAACTCCTCCTGAGGAGGCGCAAGCACCTACAGCAATTACCCAGCGGGGCTCAGACATTTGTTCGTATACTTGACGCAAAATAGGCCCCATTTTTTTGGAGATGGTTCCCATTACTAAGAGCATATCAGCTTGACGAGGCGAAAAACTCACGCGCTCTGAACCAAAACGGGCTAAGTCATAATGCGAAGCCATTGTGGCCATAAATTCAATTCCACAACAAGAGGTTGCAAAGGGCAAAGGCCAAAGCGAATTGGCACGAGCTAATCCTACTACATCATTGAGTTTTGTAGCGAAGAATCCTTCTCCTACAACGCCTTCTGGTGGGGCTACCATGGTTACTTTTGAATCACTCATGTTTATAAGTTTGAATTGTATAGTGGTGGATGTAATTAAAATTGAAAAGAAACTTGATTCATTATATTATTCCCATTCAAGGGCTTTCTTTTTGATGATGTAGAAAAATCCGATGAGTAATAAAGCCATAAAAACAAGCATTTTTAGCAGCCCTTCTATGCCCATTGCTTTAAAATTAATCGCCCACGGATATAAAAAAATAACTTCAACATCAAACAAAACAAATAGAATAGCAACCACAAAATACTTAACCGAAAAAGGAATACGGGCGTTTCCGTAGGATTCAATTCCGCACTCAAAATTTTTGTCTTTGGTGGCTGAATTTCGTTGCGGACCTAATTTTCCTGAAACAATTATTGTTCCGACTACAAACCCTACTGCCAATAAGAGTTGCATAAAAATTGGTAGGTAATCTAATTGATTGGATTGCATAGATTTTTATTTAAAAAAATTTGGCACAAAGATACGTTTGAATAATTAAAAAGCAACGAAAAAAAAGGCTTTTCCTTATCGAAAATTTGACCCCAATTTCTAATTTTTAATGATTTTAAATAATTCCATTTTAAATTAAGATTTGTTTAATTTACAGCTTAATTAAACACGTCAAACTATCGAGCTAATTATTGAATTTACTACTAAAATATAGCAAAAAAAAATCGTCCCGAATCTCGGGACGTTAAACATTCTAGGAAACAAATATGTATATATTAGTCTTCAATAACTACTACTTGAGCAGCCACTTTACCTTTACGACCTTCTTCCTCTTCATAACTTACTCTATCACCTTCGCGAAGTTCTTCCGCTTTGATTCCTGATGCATGAACGAAGATGTCTTTTCCTGTTTCTTCATCTGTAATGAATCCATAACCTTTAGATTCATTGAAAAATTTTACTGTACCTGTACGCATTGTAATTGTAATAATAATTTATAATGCGACAAATGTAGGTGTAAAAACAATACGAAAAAATTTCATGAGAAAAAATTTCAAAAAATTAATTGATTATCAACGTTTTCTGAATTTTTTTAACAAAAATCTACAACAAATTTAATTTTATGTGCAATTCTTTTAATTGTTTATCATCAATAACCGAGGGCGCATCAATCATTACATCTCGGCCTGAATTGTTTTTAGGGAAGGCAATAAAATCACGAATGGTTTCTTGTCCGCCCAAAATGGCAACCAAACGATCCAAACCAAAGGCCAATCCTCCGTGCGGTGGAGCACCAAACTGGAACGCATCCATCAAAAATCCGAATTGGTTCTTAGCTTCTTCCGGAGTGAAACCTAAATAATTAAACATCAATTGTTGGGTAGCTTTATCGTGAATACGAATGGATCCACCGCCAATTTCATTGCCGTTTAAGACCATATCATAGGCATTGGCGCGAACTTTACCAGGATCTGTTTCGAGTAAATGCATATCCTCTGGTTTGGGCGAAGTAAACGGATGGTGCATCGCGTGGTAACGTCCACTCTCTTCGTCAAATTCCAATAGCGGGAAATCCACCACCCATAAGGGAGCAAATTCAGCTGGGTTGCGCAAGCCCAAACGTGTGGCCATTTCCATTCGCAAAGCGCTCAATTGCGTTCTAGTTTTATCAGCATTCCCCGACAATACCAAGATCATATCGCCCGAATTGGCTCCTGTAATCTTGGCCCATTGGGCTAAATCAGCTTGATCATAAAATTTATCTACTGATGATTTGTACGTGCCGTCCGTATTGCATTTCACATAAACCATGCCGCTTGCCCCAATTTGTGGACGCTTGATCCAATCAATTAAGCCATCTATTTCTTTTCGGGTCAATTCGCCAGCTCCCGGTACGGCAATTCCAACAACCAACTCGGCTGCATTAAACACCTGAAAATCTTTGTGCTGGGCTACCGCGTTAAGTTCGCCAAACTCCATACCAAAACGAATATCTGGCTTGTCGTTTCCATAAGTTTTCATGGCATGATCATAGGTCATTCTAGGAAATTTCTCTACTTCTATTCCTTTAATTTCTTTGAGCAAATGACGAGTAAGCCCTTCAAACGTATTCAAAATATCTTCTTGCTCAACAAAGGCCATCTCACAATCAATTTGGGTGAACTCAGGTTGACGATCAGCTCGTAAATCTTCATCTCGGAAACATTTTACAATCTGAAAATACTTGTCCATACCGCCCACCATCAACAATTGCTTGAAGGTTTGTGGCGATTGTGGCAAGGCATAAAATTGGCCTTCGTTCATGCGGCTAGGTACCACAAAATCGCGCGCGCCTTCTGGAGTTGATTTGATTAAATAAGGCGTCTCTACTTCGCAAAAATCTTGTGCCGACAAGTATTTGCGTACTTCCATGGCTACTTTGTGGCGAAATAACAAACTGTTTTTAACCGGATTTCTACGGATGTCAATGTAGCGGTATTTCATGCGGATGTCTTCGCCACCGTCGGTGTCATCTTCTATGGTAAAAGGAGGTGTAAATGAGCCATTGAGTACTGAGAGTTTAGAAACCAAAATCTCAATATCTCCGGTAGTCATGCCTGCATTTTTGGATTCGCGTTCTATTACCGTTCCTGTTACTTGAATCACATATTCTCTACCCAGGGTTTTGGATAAGTCAAAAACGGCTTTGTCCGTTCTGCTTTCGTCAAAAATCAATTGGGTAATGCCATAGCGATCACGCAAATCAACCCAATTCATGAATCCTTTGTCTCTCGATTTTTGCACCCAACCGGCTAAGGTTACTTCGGAATTGATGTGTGCGGCATTCAGTTCGCCACAGGTATGACTTCTATACATGCTAAATAATTTAGTGTGCAAATTTAGGACTAATTCTGAATTTTACTGGTCATGAACACAATTTTACCTAAAATAAGTAAACAAAATTTGAAGCGCCAATACTACTGTTTGTAACAAATTCATGTCCAAAAAAAAAGCGCTCAATTGAGCGCTTTTCTGTATTTGTATTCTACTATTGTTTTACAATTCGTTTCACAATTTTATTGGTTCCATTGGTAATTGACACCAAGTAAATTCCCGATTGTGCATTCTCTAACTGAAGCGTTTCAGCAAATACGCCTTGGTTAGCATACGAATTAGATAGAATTTTTCGTCCGCTTAAATCGTGAACTTCTATATCAATTTTGTCGCTTGATTGCGCTGTAAATGCAACAGTAAACGTACCGTTATTTGGATTTGGATACAAGCTAAAGTTCTCGAATCCAAATGTATCTGCCGCTAACAATTGAGTAGTCTGTGAACAAACTTCAATTGAAAAGGAGTTAATTGTTCCAGAATCTGGGCCTGCTACTACATCTTTAAATCCAAACTGCCAATTTCCTTGTTGGCTAAAACCGCTTAACGTATTTAAGTTTGCGTTTGATGGCGCAAAAGTCCCTACCAATGGACTAGCACAAGCCAAAGCAGGGCCTTGACTATCAAAAGTGACATTCATATTTGCAGATCCTGTACAATGTTGGTTGTAAAAAGTTAGAATTGTACCTCCAGGACGAATAACCGCCATTTGTAGGTTTTGTAAATTCGTGTGAGTAGCATTTACTGTAATGTTTACATCACTAATTGTACCCGCTGTAGGCACATTAATTGTTTTGGTGGTCCATGAATTTGTCCCGTTTGTTAAATTAAAGGCTGCACCCGAAAAATTATAGGTCACACAGTTGTTGATTACTTCGTATCCTATGTAAAACGCTTTTGAATTAATCGCATAATAAATATTAGCGGTTGGTTCAATCATTAATCGACAGTTTAATGAAGCCGGAGTTGAAGGCACAACTATATCTTCATTCCCATCATTTGGGGTATTCGAAGCTAAGGTATAAGGGAAAGTTTGTCCTCCATCAATTGACAATTTGATATTCACGTTAGCCGAACCTGCCAATGTATTCGAGTTGTTCACATCCCAGGTTATCGTTTTGGTTGATCCTTGGGCCCATGCTTCACCTAAAGTACTTTGGGAAGTTACCGCAAATGGCCCAACAGTTGCACTTGTTGTAACTGTTATTGAAGTTGTGTTGGTTTGTTGATTTCCTCCCGCGTGATTGTCTCTGGCTGTAAAGGCAAATTTTGAATTTCTACCTGTTGAATTAACCGATTCCCACTGAGTTGATAATACGCCATTTAATACGCTTGCATAGGCAGGCATGTACCGATTAGGAGAGGTGCTTGGTGGTAAAGATCTAAAATTAGGACCAGAAGCTTTTGTAGGCGAAGCCACACTGTTTGCACCAGAAGCAGTTGTTCCAGCACTGTCAATAGATTCCCAAGTGTAAGTCATTGCATCTCCGTCAGGATCTGTTACTACTCCTTTTAGGATATAAGGTGTGCTTTTAGGAATTGTAAATACAGTAGCCGGACTTGACGTATTGGCGCTAGGTAAAGGGAAAGTAATTACAGGGACTGCATTATCTGTAATTGGCGTACTAACCGGACAGGTTTTAGTATTTAAGTTGGTTTGTATTTGTTTGATATTCGCAAAAGTGAAATACGCATCCGAATTGTTTTGCACATCATAACTGGTAATACCCGCATAGCCCATAATTGTAGATCCACTACCCGGCTCCACATTTACGCCACTGCCTTCTGTTTGATATGAAAAACTATGATTTCCACCCAACTGATGTCCCATTTCATGCACCACATAATCAACATCAAATGTATCGCCTTGTGGAATGTTATTTGATGGGGAAGTAAACGCACTTCCTTTATTGCCATCTACACATACGCAACCAATACATCCTGCGTTCCCTCCGCCGCCAGAAGCGCCAAATAAATGACCAATATCGTAGTTGGCTTCCCCTATTACGCTAGTTAATGTGTTTTGTAATTCAGCATTCCATGCACCTCCTGAACCGGTCGCTCCATTTGAGTATGGATCTGTATTGGCATTGGTGTAAATTACAGATGCATTATTAGCAATGATATTTAAGTGCAAGGCAAGATCTCTTTCAAGAATTCCATTGACACGTGTCATTGTAGCATTCATACCGCCTAAAGCTCCAGCAACAGTTCCTCCAAAGAAAGTAGTGTACTCGGCCACGCAAGACAAAGCCAAACGCATGGTTTTGTATGACAAATTACTTGCTCGATTGGTAAGCGCGGAATCATCTAATAAATCATGAGTCAAAACTTCTTCTATGGTACCACAAGTAAAAGGTAATTTAGGTGTGTTTCTTGTTTTGGTGTCGAACAACACATAAACTGAATTGTCTTTGGTGTATGGCTCAATAAATTCTGTGCCATTGTCAGGACGCATTACCATGGTTTGTATCCCACGTGGATCTAAACTAAATCGAATGGTAGCCGTTAAATCGGTAGCACTATTTCCCGAAAATGATCTAATTCCTGGATACTGTGCTTGTAATGCTGGTTCGAAGTTTGAGTTTTCCCAAACATAAAATTTTTCTAATTCTCCGTTACTGTTAGGAAAATAAACGGTAGCACCTGCATTACCAGAAAAAACAGCAGGAACGTTGGTTAAAGCCAATCTAAATTCATTGAGATCCAATGTAAATAGTGTTTGATTTTCAGAATACGAAGTAGTTCTAATTAATGATTCTTGTGGCAATTGGGTAGCGGTTAGCTTTTTCCAAGAGCCATAATTTTGAGCAAATACTTGCGAAAATGAACACAAGGCAGCAAGAAATAGTAGTGATTTTTTCATTTTTTGGTTGAATAATAATAGGTCGTAAAAATAGTATTTATTTTGAGTTTTTGTGAATTGGCTTTGCGTTTTTAGCAAAATTGTGGTGTTAAATTTTGATATAACACGAAATATTGGTCAATTTATCAATTGGGATGGTTAAATTTGGCGCAATTTTAAAACCGGCATTTTGACAACCTATCAAGGAATTGATTTATTTGAAACCAACGAAAAAACAGTTGTAACCATTGGTACTTTTGATGGCGTTCACCTGGGACATCTTAAAATAATTGAACAACTAATTGCCGACGCTAAACAAGAAAATTGCAAAAGTGTAATTCTAACTTTTTTTCCGCATCCCCGCCTGGTTTTACAAGGTGAACATGCTATACAACTGCTCAATACTATACAAGAACGCACGGTGTTACTTGCTAAAACTGGCGTCGATTGCCTTATCATTCACCCATTTGATCAGGCATTTTCAGCCCTAAGTGCTGAACAATTTATTAAAACCATTTTGGTTGAAAAATTACATGTAAAAAAAATTATTGTGGGTCACGACCATCGATTTGGTCATAATCGAACAGCTAATTTTGATGATTTAGTGCAATATGGAAAACAACATGGCTTTGCGGTTGATCAAATAGAGGCCGAAACCTACCAAGCAGTAAATGTAAGTTCTACCAAAATTCGAAACGCATTACATACGGCAGAAGTAAAATTGGCAAATGCCTATCTAGGACATCGTTACCAGCTCAGTGGGACTGTTGAACTAGGAAATCAATTGGGTCGTACGCTTGGATTTCCAACTGCAAATTTACAGTTGGGAACAACCTATAAACTGATTCCCAAAAACGGGGTTTATTTGGTGCTAAGTAAGATGGATTCAAAGCATGTGTATGGCTTAATGAATATTGGTTTACGCCCTACAATCAATGGAAATAAACAAACCATAGAAGTACATTTCTTGGATTTCAATGCCGATTTGTATGGCCAAGAAATCACCGTTGAATTAGTAGACTTTTTACGAGATGAAATAAAATTTGATTCCCTGACTGATTTGAAGGCACAAATTGAAAAAGACCTGATTTGGGCAACTAAAGCCATTGCATCTGATGAACAATTAGCCCAATAACCACTTTTTTTCTGACTTATTTGCTACTTTTGAAACACTAAAATAAAATACGGTATGTCGAGCACAAAACACACGTGGACCAAAGACGAAATTATTGCCATTTACAACAAACCTATGATGGATTTGCTGTATGAAGCAGCCACCATACACCGCCAAAATCACGATCCAAATGTAGTTCAAGTTTCAACCTTGCTCTCGATTAAAACAGGTGGTTGCCCAGAAGATTGTGGCTATTGTCCTCAAGCTGCTCGCTACCACACCAACATTGAAGGCAATGATTTGATGTCGGTGCAACAAGTAAAAGCACAAGCGTTGCGCGCAAAATCAAGCGGATCTTCTCGCGTTTGCATGGGTGCCGCTTGGCGAAATGTGAAAGACGGCCCTGAATTTGACCAAGTGTTAGAAATGGTTCGTACCATTAATAAATTAGACATGGAGGTATGCTGTACCTTGGGTATGCTCACTGAAAACCAAGCCAAACGATTAGCGGAAGCAGGGCTTTATGCCTACAACCATAACTTAGATACCTCAGAAGAATACTACAAAGAAGTGATTTCAACACGTGGATTTGAAGACCGTTTGCAAACCATAGACAATGTGCGCAAAACCAATGTAACGGTGTGTAGCGGCGGTATTATTGGCATGGGCGAATCCATTGAAGATCGCGCGGGCATGTTGGTTGCTTTATCTACATTAAATCCACAACCCGAATCGGTCCCTATTAATGCATTAGTTGCCGTAGAAGGTACCCCAATGGAAGACGAAAAACCAGTTGAGATTTGGGAAATGATCCGCATGGTAGCCACTACCCGAATTGTAATGCCCGAAACGCAAGTACGTTTATCTGCCGGAAGAACCAACATGTCTCGCGAAGGACAAGCCTTGTGTTTCTTTGCTGGAGCTAATTCTATTTTTGCAGGAGACAAATTACTTACTACACCGAATCCCGATGTAAATGAAGACATGAAAATGTTTGAACTCTTGGGCTTGGTTCCGCAGAAACCTTTTATAAAAGTGATGCAACCACAAACCGTTGAAGCAGAAGATTCGCAATATCAACCTTTGGGTGAAAAACCAAAATGGTCTAGACCAGGTCACACCATCGAACGAAACTTAGAGGCGTCAGGTAAAAAAACAACTTAATACAATACTTTAGAGGTAGAAATTGTACCGTCTGCTAAATAGGTTTTAACTAATATAACCTGAGATGGAATTTCTAAAGGTACTTGACACGAAGACGAAGTGGATTTTTGTGTGCGCAACACTCGACCAAGTAAATCAAAAACAACAACTTCATTTATTGAGCTCAAGCTGCTAGTTACTAGTATGCCGTTGTTTGTTTTTTGAGCAATCACATTAACCAGTTCCTCTTGTATGTTTTCTTTCGAATACACTCCCACTATGGGCAAAAACCGTAGAATAAATCGGGTTTTAAACTCACCAGCTGCACTATAAAATGTATAAGCACCTTGATTCAAAAGCTGTGTAGTGTGCAACACAGTGTCTTCAAGGTATACATTATGTTGGGCAAACAAACCTTCAGCACGATCAACTGCAATAGTCAAATTGCCAGAGATAGTTGCCTTGTATCCAAGCATAAAATAATCTTGAACGGCCCAAGGAAACCCATTGGTTTGGATGGCCAGTTGTTTGCTGTTGTTTTGTGTATAAAAATTAAGATAGCTGTTTCCGTTAAGCACTTCTCCGTCAAACCCACGATCATATCCATTGGTAGCTTGGTTGTGATAGCCCACCATGAGTTGTTTAAATGCTCCTTGGGTATTGGTTAAATTAAGCCACAATCTATCGGCAGCAGGAGCAATATGTGAATTGGGATTTGCTGTTTCTTGACGGAAAAACTCATTGTTGTTGGTTGCCAAACGCATGTTGTTGTAAAAACTCACATTTCCATTGGCCAATCCTTTGATGAAAAAACTTTGGCCTGAAGCTATTTTCCCAGTTGGAATTTGGGTGTTTAACCCCGTACTAGTTGATGCCGATGTACTCACGGTTCCAGAATAATTATATACCGCATAGTCGTTTGAGGAATAGGCATTGTTGGTGAGGGCCGTGTTGTGTGTCCATAAATAAATGGTGCCTTCTACCGTACTTGCGTTTTCTGGAAACGAAAGAAACGCATTGGCATTCAAGGCTGATGGATAGGGATTGCCAATCAAATTTAAAGTACTGGCGCCAAGTACTATGGGTGTTTGTATAAATCCGTTGTTGGGAACCCCATTAAATTCACCGGTATCAAATACGGCAGGCGTTACTATATCAAAAGTTTGAGGTGCACGTATAATGTATCCTTTTCCGATAGCCATAATTGTGCTATTTGGCACATTTACCCAGTTGCCTATACTTGGATCAAACTGAAAATACTTGTCTGACAAGGTCAATGGGGAAAATGAGAACAACGTTTGACCCATAACCGGCGAAGACCAATAGGTGAAATCAAAGCGACGCATCGGGGTACTGAATCGCTTTATTTTTGCTGCACCTGTATTGATTGCAAAATCATTTTTTTGAATTAATACTGCATTATTTTCAACTTGAAATATGCCTTTATTGTCAATATCGCTCTCAATACTGAAGCTTGTATTTGGACTCACTGTTACCGTTTTTCCAGCATTGACTTCGCATTTGCAGGCAGATACATTTCCATAAGTTGCCGAATTATAATCCCCATTAAAAATAGCCTTTATGTTGCTTGTAGGCGCGTTTGAACTCCATGCTGTTCCATTCCATGTAGTTGACAATTCTTTTCGTCCATTTAAAACGATGTTATCAATTGCCCATATCTCATTGAGGTTGCAGTTAATGGTGATTTTAATTCGTAAAGCTGTTGATTTGGGAAGTTTTCCTAACGTAATGGTAGAAAATCCATTTGTAGTAATGTAACCGCCGCCACCAGGATTAAAATTAGTAGAGATGTTGTCTCCGTCATAATTTTGGTTTACCGTTCCAGTTCCACTTGCAAATGACCATTTGGCATTGGTATTTCCTTGGATTAATAATTCGTTAGAATAGGTTGTGCCTCCATTGGTGCTCACCGCTACAATAACCCGATCAAGCGCGTCCAGACCTTCGGCAGCGGTTGACGATAAAGCAGCTAATCTAAAATTCAATTGCAAGTCGGCATAAGCAGACGCATTGATTGTTGCCATTGTAAGCACCACTGTGCTGTTGCTTACTTGTATACTTCTTGCATCCAAAAATCGATTTGACATAATCACCCCATTATCAGCGGCGGCTCCATATGCTGTTCCGGCCCCTACTGTTGGAGTTCCTGTTGTACCGTATGTCCATGCTGGGCCCGGCGTAATAAGTGTTTCAAAATTTTGCATGCCTACAATTTCGGTAGCACCTAAACTGCATGGCATGTAATCAACGCCATAGCCATTTATAGCAAATGTATATGGGTTTTCATCTGCGTCGTTGTTGGCAATAGACACTACTGCATTGCGTTGACCAGTCGCCGATGGATCAAAACGAATAACAAAAGTAGTAGTAGCACCAACAGCAACTGAAGATGCGGGAGGTGTGATTACTGAAAAGTCTGAAGCTTGCAGACCTGAAATAGTAATTGGTCCCAAATTCAATGCCAAAGTACCCGTGTTTGTTATGGTATAGGTTCGCTCTAAGGTTCCAGTTGTCACATTTAAATAATCAAAAAATGTGTGATTAAAAGCGGATGTGGTTGTGGCTCCACTCAAAATTGGTTGCGTATTTCCTGTAATATCTATTTCCGGCATTAAACCGGTTCCTTGAACCAAAAAAGTAAATGGCCCCTCGTCGGGATCATTGTTAGGAATGGTCACTAATGCTGAACGAATTCCACCAGCAGTTGGCGTAAATTGAATTGTAAAATTTCTAGTAAATCCAGGCAAAAGCGTGGCGCCAACAATTGGGGTAGTAATTGAAAAATCTCCCGGATTAGCTCCGCTTAAAAACACATAGGGCGCCACTCCTGTAAAAAGCACGGGCGCATTTTGCGGGCAATCATTTCTAACAATAAAGTTTTTGGGCAAAGAAGTTCCAACTGCAACCGATCCAAAAAGTGTATTGTTTACAACACTTGGAATTAAACTACCATTGGTAACAATACTTAACCCGCCTCCTATTGGCCCTCCATTAATGCGGATATCCGGTATAGGTATAATTCCATATCCCTGTATGTCAAACCAATAGGGGTTTTCGTCGCTGTCGTTGCTAAAAATATTAATGCGAGCAGTATGAAGCCCCTGAAAACTAGGATCAAATGTAATGGTAAAGGATTTTGAACTAATAGTCGAAGTAGCCGGAGCTATGGCTCCAGTAGGCAGTAAACCAAGAATTGTAAAGTTGGCCGCATTTACACCCGTAACAGTAACATCGGTTATGTTTAAAGGCTGCGCTCCTAAATTCTGGATAAAATAGGTAATGGATTGCACGGTATTTATCGTGGACATAGGGAATGTAATGGGCGCATAATCTGTGCCTTCGCCAACAGTGGGTGTAATGTCGCCAGAAAAAACTGAGTTGCCATAAGCCGTAACATTAATTTCTGGCGCAGGAGTTCCATAGGAAGCTGTGATGTTGATGTCATCTAACCCAAATTCATCACTTGCACCAGTTCCAGAAATAATTTCGGGTGTCCAGCGAATGTAATACAAACTTCCAGGCGCTAAATTCAAGCTTCCAATCACAATAACACGGGATGGATATAACGTTTCAACATGTACCCATTGAAAATCATCTGGCACATCTGGCGAAATGTACTCTAAAGCAGGTTCTGTTGCAAATACTGTATTGTTGGGGGAATGCGAAAAATTAATTGAGGATGCGTTTCCTTCGTCATTTCGCACAAATAAATCATACGAGATAGTAAGTTGAGTAATGTTGGTGGTGCCGTTATTTCTTATTTTAAGGGTGATGGTTCCTGGATCAAAATCAGAAAGTCCAGGTTGAATTAATAAAGCAGGATTAACATCTGAGCTAGGGGTGTCGGTATATGCATAAATACCAGGAGTAATTACAGCGGTAGATGTTTGACCCCTCCCAAAATCATCTAAGGTTTGGGTTCCGCCAAAAAGTAAATTACCAAAACTCCACCCTTTAACTTCCCATGCATTTGAGTTGAGTCGTCCTGCAACAGTTGGATTTGGCTGAAATCCTGCGCCGGTAAACGCCGTGCTAGGAGTTGTTCCAACGGTAGTTTGCATGGAATTAGAAAAATCGATAATTGCTGTAGGAGCCGTATTGCTTACATTAACCTGAGCATAAGACTCGGTTATGTAAATAATAAAGGCCGTTAAAACAAGTACCTGCCGAAATTTCATGGATATTCGTATGTTGTTAAATTTAAATCTGCATAGGCTACAGTTTCACAAACATACAAAGAAAACAAATACAGCCAATTAGCTTCAATTTCAAATCGATGAGAAAACAAAAAAATCGATGAACTACAAGCTCTACTTATCGATTTTTATAAAGCAACTTTTTGGGTGAATACGTTCCCCGATTTAAGTTTTACTTGTACCAATACAACTGCCTGGCTAAATGGAACGTGAAACGAATGTTCTGCAGCAGTGATTCCTGAGTAGTTATATAAAATCCTGCCTAACAAATCATACACAACAACATGCTCGATTTGGTCTTGAATTGCGTGAATTTGAATCTGATTTTCATGTCCATATACGTGAACAAATTGTGCAGTTGATTCAAATGGATTGGATGTCAAATCAGTTGAATAACGCAGTACAAATCGGTCGTTAAAAGTGCCTGAATTAGTGGTAAATGTATAAGCTGATTGGGTCAGATTATGAGTTGTATTCAGTAGTCGATCTTCTAAATAAATGGGTTGGTTTTGTTGGTTAAACAGTCCTTCTGCAGCGTCTATTTCGATAGTAAAAAGACCTGAAACAGCTGCAAAATAACCCAAAGGCACTTGGTCGTTTGCAGAAAACAAAGGCCGCGCTTGAATGCGGTAATTTTTATCGTCAATTAGAGAATAAAAACTGAGGTAATTTTTGGTTTTGGCAACCAAGGCATCAAAAGCTCGGTCTTCAGCGGCAGTAGCGCCCTCGATATAACCAACAAGCAATTGACTAAACATGCCGTCGGTGTTTTTTAGGTTGAGCCAAAAACGATCTCTATTTAATTGCTCGGGTGTTTCGGTAGCTGCAGAAAATCTAAAAAACTGACTATTGGAGTAGGTTTTATTGCGCATGCTGTTGGTAAACTGAACGTTAGTTGCAGTTACAGCTTCAACCATGAACGCTTGTCCCGTGCCAATTTTTCCATTTGGCAAAGCGCTGCCGGTGTAACTGGTGCGGGTACCGCCTGTTTTGTTGTATACGGCATAATCATCCGAAATAAAATTTTGGGCATCTGGACCCGGATTTGAAACCGAAATGGCGCCTACATGTGTCCAAAAATACAAGGAGCCGCTAATGTTTGGATTGGCATCAATAAATGCATTAGCGTCAATTGATGAAGGATAGGGATTCCCTATTAAATTATAGTCGTCTGTCGCATCTGCTGTATTAGCGCTCAAGCTTAGTGGCGTTAAAATCGTTCCGGTATTCACCGTTCCAGTAAAAGTAACTGAAATAGGAGCGGCTGGATAGGATGCTTGAGTAGTAGGCATCATTACGGCATACCCTTTTCCGGGCATAAGTGTGGCTGCAGTTCCTGCAAAGGTCCATGCAAAAGGAGCAGCGTCATCAAATCCGTCGGGCACATTGGCCGTAACTACGCCCAAATTATTTATGGTTTGGGTATCCGAGAAATTGGCCGTTGTAAAACCAAACGAATAATCAGTTCGCCAATTGGGGAAAGTGCTTCCCATATTGGCTGTAGTTATTGGTGATGACCAATAGGTGTAATCAAATTTATCAAAAGCAGATGTGTTACGAGATACTTGAATTGTTCCGTTGTTGGTTACCAGTCCCGCGTTTTCTATCATCACCAATGAGCCACTGTCTGCAAGCTGCAAGAGGGCGTTTGTTTGCACAGTGAGGTCATTTTGAATATTGAAATAAGTATTGGTTGAAATTACTGCCGTTACTCCTGAATTGATTGTAAGACTGCACGCATCGATATTGCCATGGGTTGTTGTGTTATAATTTCCTGCCAAAATTGCTGCTCTTGTAATTGTGGGCACGGTTGGTGACCAGGATACCCCGTCCCAAGTTACGGCCGAGGTTGCTGTGACTTTTACCGCATTGGAAGCGATATAACAAGTGGCTGAATTTTCGCGTACTTGACAATAATATTGGTATCCGTCAACTCCACTCACGTCACTTAATGTGAGGGTTGCAGCGTTTGCTCCGTTATAAATTCCCACATTGGTTAAGGCCGTCCAAGTAGTTGCATTGGGTGCCACTGCATACCATTGATAAGCCAGTTCTTGCAAATCTCCGGGCTCGTTATATCCTTCAGTTGCAACCACACTAATGCTAGCCGATTTACAAGTGGGTGTATAGGTAGGCTGTGACGTAATTACAGGCGGTAAATTGGTCGAAGAAAACGAGTACAAGCCAATGTTAGTATAATCGTTGGTGCTGCAGGAAGCCGCGCCTGTTCCTACCCAATTAATTACATTCCAATCTGTTCCAATATACAAAACGGAGGGTAATGTGCCTGTAGGTTTTCTGCGAAAAGTGGCTCCACGATCACCTAATCCTAAGCCGTCGGCCCAATTGTTTGAACCATAAACCCCAAAGGAATCGATTAAATTTGCATTCTTAAACAAGCCAATATGGTCGTTTCCGTTTACATCAAAATTGATCCCACCAGAAATTGATCCCGTCTGATTGGCAAGTGAGCCATCACCACCAGGTGTTGTGCAAGACCCGTCGCTTCCGATCGAAACTACAAACGTACTTCCGTTGGCCAAATTAATATTGGACAAGGCAAGTGTACTTGAATACGCTGCTCCATTACTGGCAGTCTTAATGCTGTAGTTGGCCAAGTTTACTGTGGCGCCTGTTCCGTTATAAAGTTCAATATATGAGAGGCCACCCGAAGTAGCGTCGGTTACTTCGCTTATGAATAATTCGGGAGCGACGAGATTGCCTTGGCAACTACTTGCGTTAAAATCAATCACCGTAAAGGGTGTAGAGACCGAACAGCCTAGTGAATTAGTAATCACAACGGCTCCAGAAACCGCTAAAGGTGGTATCGTTATTTTAATTTGAGCCGCAGAAACGGGTAAAATTGTTGCCGACAATGTATTAACTGCAGCACTAATACTTGGCAAAAATGCAGCCGAATTGGTTAAGGTAACCTCGGTTCCAACCGGTCCAGATGAAGGCGAAGCAGTCAGCGTTTCAGCTGCGCAAAAACCAATTCCAGAAAAATTAATCACATAGGGATTTTCTGCTCCTGAGGCATCATTGTTTGGTATGCTTATAGAAGCTGTAAAAGTTCCCGCTGTGAGCGGATAAAATCGAATGGTAAAAGTAGTGGTACCTGTTGGGCCCAAAACGGGGCTGCTATAAACCGAAAGAATTGAATATTCTGCAGCGCCTATGAGTGTTGCCGCCGTTAGGTTCAAATTTTGTTGCCCTAAATTTTGTACAGTAAACACCACATCGGTAAAATTCCCTAAACTCGTGTTGGCAAAGGTATAGGTTGAAGCGTTTAAATAATTGGTGGCGCCTTGGGTAACATTTATTTCGGGATCGCGGTAGCCTTTGGTTACTCGAGTTGTTGCTACCAATTGGGTGCAATCTATAGTTAGTGTATTGGCTGCAGAAGTCACTCCGTTGTTGTACCATAAGCTACCACTCCATTGATTGGACAAACACAGCAATTCGTTTCCAACCACATCTGTTGGGTAATACGTGCTGTTAATTTGGTAGCTAGTTGGATTTAAATTAGTAAGTGAGCGTTTCATTTCCCAGTAGCGTGTGATGAAATCAGTAGAGGCATCAAGTGCAGGGTCTTTGATGTCGTTAACTGAAAAAGAAACAAAACCAGTTCCTGAATAGGTTCCGCCATTTAGGGTTACGGAAACCGGGGTATATTGCATTCCATCGGCTGAGGCTGCGTTGTCACCAATTGGGAAAGTATAAGTTCCGGGCGCATTTACAAATTTTCGAACCGAAGCCAATGGGGTAGGCGCTGAACTATCGGCGATGATAAAATTGGTGGAAGATCCACCAATTATGGTTGCGTTTTGTCCAATCGCCAAAATATTATTTCCCACATCCAAAATTCCATTTGTCAAAACTAAAGCGGAATTAATCGTTAGGGTTGAACCCATTACGGCAGAAATCATTCCAGCAGTTCTGTTTATGGTGAGGGATGCTAAATTTGGAAATGGTGTTGTGGTGAAAAATTTTAACGTACCGATGCTTCCCGTACCCAGGAGTGTAAGATTGGAAGTTGTACTACCACGAAACGTTCCTGTACCAGCAATTACATTGGCTATTCCAGTTGTGCCAATGGTGAGTGAATTCCCGTTGATGTCAAAACTATCAGCTGTAGCACTAAAGCTAATGGCGTTACCACCTAAAGGCGCCGATACGGTTACACTGTTTAGCAATTGCACAATGGTATTTCCAACACTGGGCTGAAAAACTACGTAAGGTATAGTTAGAGCACTACTCGACGAAACGGTCTGGGTGCCATTTTTAGTAAAAAATACCGCCCGGTTATTGCCATTAAAGGTGCCTGTATTACTAAAATTCCCTGCTATTTTCAAGTCATCTCCATTGGCCTCTCCCAAAGTAAGCGTTCCCGCATTGCTCAAGTTTCCACCAAGTATTAGTGCGCCTCCAGCCGAAACGGCCCCAAAATTCATGTGCAAGGCTGATCCGGCATCAACAATTAAGTTGGTTGCTATGGCTTTTATACCCACTGCACCCGTTGCCGCGCCATTGATGTAATTTAAAGTTGTATTGTTGCTAATTTGTACCGCATTGGGGTATCCGGGTGTGGTGCCGATGGTTCCAACTCCTAATGCGCTCCACTCAAATCCACGGCCATAGGTGCCCGATGAGTTGTAGACAAGTGTTGAAGCCGCTCCATATACTGGAGCAGAATTGAAAAATCCACCGCTATCTATTCGGCAAACACCATTAAGTAAAAGCGTAGAAGTTGTGAGCGTAACACCTGCCGCTGTAGAAAAGTTTCCTCCAACGGTTCGATTAGTCGAAGTCATATTTATCCCACCTGCAAGTACCGCTACATTATTAGGCCCATTGGTTGCTGGCCAATAGACGTGTGTGTTGGCCACACCATAGACGGTTGATGTATTAAAATTCAAAGCCGCCGTAGTATTCATGTACGTAAAATCGGTACCTGAGGCAAATCCTCCATTGCGCAATTCAAAGGCGCCATAAACACGAGTTGTTCCAGTTCGTGTTAAGGCTGAGTTGGTGTATACCGTGTGTCCCAACGAAATAATCACATTGTCAGTTGCGGTTGGCACTGCATTGGTTGACCAAGTACTCGCCACATTCCAATCGCCAGAGGCAATTGAAACCGGGCCTAAACTTTGGGTAGTACCGTTTAATTGCACATTCACAATTCCCGGTGCTGGAGTTGTGTTGGCCATATCAAATCCTCCTGTACCTCCTGTACCTGTACCACCGTAACCATAGAGTCGAAAAGTAGTTGCTGTACTGATATTGGTTATACCTGTAATGACGATTGTGTTTCCGTTACTCAAGGAAGTAAGTCCCGTTACTACCCCTAAATTGCTGGCAAAACCATCAACCGATGAACGCAACGCCACATTAACAGGCCCGGTTCCGGATCGACCCCAACTAAATACAAACGAGGTGGGAGTAAAAGCAAAATTAAAATTGGGTGTAACAACAAATTGAATAAAGTTGTTTCCGGCTACTGCCTCAGCTAATGTATTTCCTGCTGCTGTATTTCCGGTATCAAACCAACTGGTGCCGCCAAAACGAAGTCCATTTCCAAGAGGTGTGATTCCAGCTCCAAAGGTAAGATCGGAAGTTGAAATGTTGGGATTGTTAAAAACACTTGGCTCGGTGAGTTCCGTTCCGGTATTCCCATAAGTATTCCACTGTAACAATTGGGCCGTAAGCATGGGAGAAAAGCCCATCAACAAAAAAACGAGTGCAATTTTGCGTTTCATGTACACGAATTTGGGTGTCTTTGTGTTAATCGAATTGGGGCCAACAAAAATAACGCTATTTTGCAGAAATTCAATAATTTTAACCGAGTTAATTATAAATAAATCCCCAAGCCAATTTGGATTCAAATGCTCCTATTTCATACAAAGATGCGCTCCGAAAAATTGAGCATTTTTGTGCCTACCAAGAACGGTGCCACCAAGAGGTTGAAGCCAAACTATATAGCTACAAACTGAGCGCTCATGAAATTGCCGAAGCCATTGCGCACTTAATTGCCCAAAATTACTTGAACGAAGAACGGTTTGCCTGTTTGTTTGCTATTAGTAAGTTTCATCAAAAAAAATGGGGAAAAAACCGAATTAGCCAAGAGTTGAAACTACGAAAAATATCAATTTACCTAATAAATAAAGGCCTTAAAGAAATTCCCGAGCACGAATACACATTTACCTTTGAGCAAATTACCCAGCATTTCTGGGATGCTTTGGCTGAAAAAAACAGTTTAAAAAAACGAAAAAAATTTTGTGATTATTTCTTGCGAAAAGGTTGGGAAAGCGATTGGATTTACGAAAAAGCAATCGAATTAGAAAAGAAAAACTAAGGTTTACTCACCAAAACACTCACGGCATTGCCTCCAAAACCCACCGAATTAATTAAGATTTTTTGCAACGGTTTCTGCACAGGGTTTGCCGGCAAATAAGGCACTGAAATAAACACTTGTTGTTGTATCATCATTACAGCCAACTCCAAACTGAGTAAGCCCGATGCGCCCAAGCTGTGGCCAATTTTCCACTTATTTGAGGTAAGCAAAGGCAAAGTTTTACCAAATACTTTTTGTATGGCTTTGTATTCGGCACTGTCGCCTTTTAGGGTTCCAGGTGCATGTAGAACAATAACATCAATCGAATCGGGATCATGCCCTTGCATGGCCATTTGCATGGATTTTTGAAAACAATCGGCTTCTGCAGTGATGGAAACATTGTGTTCCAATTTTTCAGTTGCATATCCAATTCCTTCAATCCTTGCCAAGGCATTTGATTTTATTCCTAACTCCAAACAACAAGCCACTGCACCTTCGCCCAAAACCATTGAGTTGGTTGTTTTGACTAAATCCATCGCACGGCACGGGAAATCCTGATTTTCGCGGGCGTATATTTTCATGGCCTGCATTTGTGCCACCGTAAATTCGGTGAGAGGGGCTTCACTGGCTCCAATTAAAAATTGATTGGCCATTCCAGCACGCAACCAAGCAATTCCATTTAATAGAGCATGAAAGCCAGTTGAACAGGTAATGGAATGCGAAAGTTCTGGACCTTGGGTTTGTAAATCTTGGGCTATCCAAGAAGAAATATTTCCTAAGGTAGTAGTGGGTGAACTCAGTATATGAGCCGATTGATTTTGTAAAAAATCGGCATGATACTGCTCGAATAAAGTCGTTGCGCCGCGGGATGAACCAAAATTCACACCAAACGAAGAATCTTTATTCCATTGTGCTTGAACAACAGCTTCGCGTGCAACCGCAATAGCATTGATTACCGTTGGATCTAATGATTGGTAATGTGCCTGTTCTTCGCGCAAACGATTGACCCAGTTTTGGGTATCAACAGCCATAATTCCTGCATGCACCTTTCGTTTTCCCAAAACCACAACGTCAAGGTGATGACTGGGCAAAAGATAGGCTTGCCAAATCTCTTCCGGACAATGTCCCAAAGGAGAAACTGAAGCGAGCGCGGTAATGGAAACAGGTGTTTGCACGAGAATTATTTGGCGCAAAGGTCGCAAAGTTTTAGACGTCGCCGAAGAAAAAAATCAGAATACCTTACTCCTGCACCTCAACCAATGCATTTTCAATGACTTGGTAAATTTTTTGCAACTGATCTGGTGTAATAATATAAGGCGGCAAGATATAAATGATAGATCCAACGGGTCTCAAAACAACGCCATTTTCTAAAAAATAAGCATATAAGTTGTTGCGTAATTGGCCATAATAGGCCTGATCATTTTTAGTTTGGATTTCTAAAGCAAAAATTACGCCCAAAACTCGGGTAGTTTTTACACGCGGATGAGTTCCAATTCGTTGCTGAAATGCCAAATGGTGTTGATTAATTTGTTGTATTTGCTGTTGTATCTCGGCTGATTCTAACAATTCCAAACTAGCAATTGCAGCTGCACAACCAGTTGGATTGGCTGTAAAAGTATGTCCATGAAACAAGGCTTTACTGATGTCGTCACTGTAAAACGCATCAAAAAGTTCTTGGGTAAAAGTAGTAATCGACATGGGTATGGTTCCGCCGGTTAAGGCTTTAGACAAACACAGCATATCGGGTTGTTGGGTGAGGTAATCGCAGGCAAAATTTCGGCCGGTTTTGCCAAAGCCCGTCATGACTTCATCGGCAATAGTCAGCAATTGATGTTCTTTACATAAACTCAAATAACGATCCAATACATGGGCTTCATACATAATCATTCCTGCAGCGCCTTGTACCAAGGGTTCAAAAATAAAAGCAGCAAAGTCTCTCGTTTGTACCTGTTGTTCAAAAATAGCCAAAGCCTGTGCCTCATTTCCTGCTGTGGGCAAAGGCACGCGTACCACTTCGAGCAGTGATCCTTGAAAGGCTTCGGTAAAAAACGAAATGCCACTAGCGGCCATCGCGGCAAAGGTATCGCCGTGAAAGGCATTTTCAAAGGCTAAAATTTTGGTTTTCGCGTTGCCTAGGTTGTAATGATATTGCAAGGCGACTTTTATGGCTACTTCTACCGCCGTTGATCCGTTATCGGAGTAAAACAATTTGGCTTGATTTGAGGGTAAAATACGCATCAATTTCTCCGACAAGACCACGGCTGGTTCGTGGGTAAAACCGCCAAACAACACATGTTCTAAAGTGGTGAGTTGCTTGTAAATGGCATCGGCCAAATAGCGGTTGCTGTGTCCATAGGGGTTTACCCACCAAGACGCAATGGCGTCAATGTACTCTTTGCCGTCTTCGTCCCACAATAAAGCCCCCTCGCCTTTCACAATTGCTACCGCAGGCAAACTCGTTTTGTGTTGCGTGTACGGATGCCAATTGTGTTGCTGGTCGCGTTGGGAAAGAGTCATGAGATTGGCGATTGTTGATTTGCGATTTTTGATTGTTGATTGTTGATTGTTGATTTTGGAATTTGGAATTTGAGATTTGGAATATGGTATTACATATTTGTGAGCGCTTCTCTAAATTTATCTGCATAGTACGCAATTACATTGGCGTCAAAATAGGGCTCGTTTTCAATTCGGCCGATGCATTTTACTCCCGATTTTGACAAAATAATCGATTCAGTAGCGGGGTTTTCATCGCCCGAAAAAATGATTCCGGCACAAGAAATATTCCTGCTTTTAAGGGCTTCCAAACTCAATAAGCTATGATTGATACTTCCCAAATAATGTCGGGAAACCAAAATGACTTCGTAGTCTTTTTGAATTAAATCGATAATACAAGCGGTATCGTTGAGCGGAACCAATAAGCCCCCAGCCCCTTCAATCACCAAATGATTGGTGGTTTTGGGTTCTTTAATTTGGTTAATATCAATTGTAATACCATCCAATTGGGCCGCATAATGGGGACTTGCGGGTGTATTCAATTTGTAGCTATTTTCGAAAATTTGGGATTTAGAATTTGAGATTTGGGATTTTACTTTGTTGCTATCCGAATGATCCAAATCACCGGCTTGTATGGGTTTCCAATAATCGGCTTGTAAGGCCTCGACGAGGATGGACGAAGCAATGGTTTTGCCCACGTCGGTGCCTATACCCGTTACAAATAGTTTACGTTGTTTTGTTGCCATGAATAATTGTTAAACGGGTACAAAAGTACACATCAAAAGGTAAAATTGCACCTTATTCAAAAACCAATTGACTCAGCAGCTGCAATACAGCTTTGATTTCGTTGTGGGTGTTGTAGGCGTGTAAGCAAAACCGCAAGCGCTCTTGGCCCTCGGGCACTGTTGGTGATAAGATGGCCCGCACGTCAAACCCATTATTTTGTAGTTGTTGGGCAATGCTTTTCACTTTTTGATTCCCGGGGATAATAGCCGATTGAATAGCCGATTTGCTGTACACAAACAACGGTTTGAGTCCCAATTGCAGCTTTTCTTGGTTAAAAAATTGAATGTTCTCGCGCAATTTTTCTACTTCGGCAGGGGAATGCGACAGTAATTGATATGCTTGATAAATGGAAGCCACCGCATGTGGGGGAAGTCCGGTGGTGTAAATGAAACTTCGGGCATAATTGACCAAATACTGTTGTAAATCGGTACTACCTAAAATGGCTGCACCGTGACAACCCATGCCTTTGCCGAAAGTAACCAGTCGAGCAAAAATTTTATCCTGGAGTTGCAATTGCTGCACTAATCCTTGTCCCTTATTCCCTAATAAGCCAAGCGCGTGGGCTTCGTCTACTACCAAATAGGCTTGGTGTTGTTTTGCTAATTTAACTAGTTCTTCTAGATTGGGCGAATCGCCATCCATTGAAAAGACAGACTCTGTTACGAGGTAAAAGGTTGTAGGTTGTAGGTTGTAGGTTGAAGCCGAGTAGTGAGAAAGTAATCGATCTAAATCTTCGATGTCATTGTGTTGAAATTTATACGCTTTGGCGTGCGACAAACGAATGCCGTCGCGGATGGAGGCATGACACAATTCGTCATATAAAATAATATCACCTTTTTGGGGTACGGAGCTAAAAAACCCTACGTTGGCATCGTAACCCGAATTGAACAATAAAGCCGATTCAGCTTGATGAAAATGGGCAATGGCTTGCTCAGAAACAGCATATAATTCGTGGTTTCCCGTGAGTAGACGAGAGCCGGTGGCGCCATTTTGCATTTTACCTTGATCTACTAAAAATTGGTGTGTGTTTGAAAACAATTGGGTGTTGGTAGCAAAACCTAAATAATCGTTGGAAGCAAAATCGACCCCGTTTTTGGGCGACGACAGCGCGCGTAAGGCATGTTGTTGTGCCCGCTGTTGCAGTTTATAAGATAGCGATTCTGGAAGCTTCATGGGGCAAATTTACCGAATTCAAATCAAAGCTGATTGAATTATTATTTGTAGCCCGGATTGCCGTGAATATCCTTTTTCCAGGGCGTTCCAGGAAAAAGATAGGAACAGAAAGCCGGAAAAGCTCCTGCAAAAAAAAACGCCCAACTATTGCTGGACGTTTGATATAGGTTGTAGAACAAATTAGTCAACCAAGACAATTACTTTATTGTCTTTCATTTCAATCGTTCCCGAACTAATGGCTAAGCTGTAATTTTGATCGTTGATCTTGGCAAACTTACCTTCGCTTTCTTTGTCAAAATGAAATTGAGCTGCCGTGATTTTTACACTTCCTTCCTTTAGGGTTGAAACGATGGGCGCGTGTTGGTTTAACAGCTGGAAACTTCCATCAACGCCTGGCAATGAAACCGAACTAACTTCGCCTTGAAACAATTTGGCTTCTGGTGATACTATTTCTAAAATCATAATGTCTCTTTATAAATTCCAAATTTTAAAATTCCAAGTTCCATTTTGGGATTTGAGATTTTACTTTTTTGAAGTTTATCAAGCTTTGCTTGATTTATGCTTCTGCCAACATTTTTTCTCCGGCTTCGATTGCGTCTTCGATGGTTCCTTTCAAGTTGAAAGCCGCTTCTGGTAAGTGATCCAATTCGCCGTCTATGATCATGTTGAATCCTTTGATGGTGTCTTTGATGTCAACCAAAACTCCTGGAATACCGGTAAATTGCTCGGCTACGTGGAACGGTTGTGACAAGAAACGTTGTACACGACGGGCTCTAGATACAGCTAATTTATCTTCTTCAGACAACTCTTCCATACCCAAGATGGCGATGATGTCTTGTAATTGTTTGTATTTTTGAAGGATCTCTTTCACGCGTTGAGCACAGTTGTAGTGCTCGTCTCCTAAGATGTGTGGGGTTAAGATACGCGAAGTAGAATCCAATGGATCTACCGCAGGGTAAATACCCAACTCGGCAATTTTACGAGACAATACGGTTGTAGCATCTAAGTGCGCAAAGGTAGTTGCTGGCGCTGGATCGGTTAAGTCATCCGCAGGTACGTAAACCGCTTGTACAGAGGTAATCGATCCTTTGTTGGTAGAGGTAATACGCTCTTGCATCGCACCCATCTCAGTAGCTAAAGTTGGTTGGTAACCTACCGCTGATGGCATACGACCCAAAAGGGCTGATACCTCAGAACCGGCCTGTGTAAAACGGAAGATATTATCTACGAAGAACAATACGTCTTTTCCTTGGTCTGAACCGGCTCCATCACGGAAATACTCAGCAATAGATAATCCAGAAAGGGCTACACGCGCACGCGCTCCTGGTGGTTCGTTCATTTGTCCAAATACGAAAGTCGCTTTGGAATCACGCAAACCTGTTTTGTCTACTTTGGTTAAGTCCCATCCTCCATTTTCCATAGAGTGCATGAATTCTTCACCGTATTTGATAATGCCTGACTCTAACATCTCACGAAGTAAGTCATTTCCCTCACGGGTACGTTCTCCTACTCCTGCGAATACAGAAAGACCTCCGTGCCCTTTGGCAATGTTGTTAATTAATTCTTGAATCAATACTGTTTTTCCTACTCCAGCTCCACCAAACAAACCAATTTTTCCTCCTTTAGCATACGGCTCGATCAAATCGATAACTTTGATTCCGGTGAACAATACTTCAGACGAAGTTGACAAGTCTTCAAATTTTGGTGCAGGTCGGTGAATCGACATTCCGTTTTCACCTGTTTTTGGCAACTCTCCTAAGCCGTCAATGGCATCGCCAATTACATTAAACAAACGTCCGTAAACATCTGGACCAATTGGCATTTGGATTGGGTTTCCTGTTCCAACTACTTCGTATCCTCTGCTCAATCCGTCGGTTGAATCCATAGAGATGGTGCGAACGGTATTTTCACCAATGTGTGATTGCACTTCCAAGACCAATAAGGTACCATCTTTTTTAGTGATTTCTAAGGAATCATAAATTTTAGGAAGTTCTACATCTTTTCCGTTGAACACTACGTCAACTACTGGACCAATGATTTGGGCAACTTTTCCGATTACTTTTGACATTGCTTATGTATTTATTAAATAGCTAATTAGGTTTGGTTTTGAAAATTAAGATACAGGTCTTTTTTTCGTGTGCAAAGATAAATTTTAAAACTTGAAAATCAAGACAAATATTATAAAAAAATTATAGCTCCAAGCGACTCGATTGTTTTGTCTGCTAGATTAAAATAAGCAATGCTACAATACAAAAAAACCATCCCTTTTGGGGATGGTTTTAAGTTCATTAATGGGTATATTAGTTAATAACCGCAGGAAATTGAATTGGATATTCAGCTAAATCTAATGGCTTAAAGGTAGAACCATATTTCGCATTGATCGCTTCAGCAAATTTGTTGGCAATTAACGCATATCCTCTAGCTGAAGGATGTACTCCATCTAAAGAGAATGCACCTCCTGTAACATAGGCAGCAGTTAAATGGTAATTTCCGTATCGAATACCACCGTTAAACACTTGACTCATTACTGCATTGGCATCTACAAAAGCCAGACCTTTGGTTTCAGCTATTGATTTAATTGATGCGTTGTAAGCGTCTACCGCTACTTTAATTTCGGCAATTTCATCCTTAGAAAGCACCCAGTTATCAGCCAAAGGAACAGAAACGCCGTTAATTTGTTGTGGATTTCCACCTACAGCTGTTCCAATAAAAGAACGAGAAGGCAATACCATTAAATCAGCCTTTGTAGCTTGACGATAGGATGGTAATCCTAATGCTGCTAGTGAGGTTAAATAGCTATCTACCATTACTACTGCGTTGTTTCCAGCTTGGAACGTAATGGTTCTTTTGGCTTTTTCTTCAGCAGAAATTAGACCGGCGTTTAATGCGGCTGTTAAACCACCATTATAAGCGGCATAGCCAGCATTTAGTTGCGAAGCAGTTGCAGCGTCTAGTGGTACTGGGTTGAAAGGCACAGTAGTAAAGAATGGAATTGTAGTAACATAAGGAATATTGGCAACCACACCTTTTGCACCATTGGCGGTCATGGCATCAACTAATCCGCTGTATACATTTGCAAAAACACCTGGATCTGTAATGTCATTGGCGCCATAGCTTGCAGGATTTATATTGCCTAACTGGTTAACTCCAGCGCCTCCAGATGTAGCATAACCTAAAACATCGTTATTTCCGATCCATAGGGAAAAGAAGGTAGCATTTTGAGCTGCCGCATCAGCGATAATACTTGTTGTGGGAGAAGAAGCAAAACGCACAAAATACGGGTTGGCTTGACCTAAAGCTACACCAGCAAGATTACCGTAACCTGGCGCAGCCAAATGATAACTCTTTGCTCCAGGCACACCCATATTGTTAAACGGACCTGTCAATTGATTGGTTATTTCAGTAAGCGGAGTTCCAGGAACATTTACTGGAGCGGAGCCGTTAAAAAACAAACGTGTGCCTTGAATAGGCGTGCCACCCAGTAATAATCCACCAAGATTATCATCGCCACAAAAAGGAATTTTAAATTCTCCTCCCCCTACTTGTGCAAATTGCTGAGCCAATAGGTTGGTATACGATCCTTCTTGACCTCTTTTGAAAAGAGCCCCATCGCTGTAACCCGCTGTGAGCGAATTTCCCAATGAAACGTATTTCGAAAAATCAGCGGTTCCGGCTGATACTGGAACATCTCCAGGAACTGCATCGTCATTTGTACATGCTGCAAAGGTTAACGAAACCAAAAGCAACCATTTGAAATTATTTATCATGATTCTATATTTTTATTTGATGTACGTTAAATTAAGGATTAATTGTCCATGAAGCATACCAAAGTTGACCAATGGCTCCTGCTCCTACTACTTGTATGTAATCTTTGCCTAATAAGTTGTTGGCGCCTAATTTAAATACCGATTTCATAGAAGGAATTCCGTAGGTAATTTGAGCGTCTACAACTGTGTTTTCTGGCACATCTCCGTCAACAAATGACGATTGCCACTTATAGGCCGTATTCCAACGCACATTTGTATTGAAACCAAAGTTTTTAAACAATTTTGGGTTACCAATGGATCCTTTAACGCGGTGTTTTGGTGTATTGAATGAAGTCTCAAATCCTGGATCGTTTGCGTCGTCATAGATAAAGCCAGCATAGTTGTAATTGGCACTTAATTCATAGTCGCCAAATACTTTTTTCCCTAAGCCTAAGCCCACTCCATATGACTCCAACGAAGCTTTTGAGTTGGTGTATACTTGGTACACACGACGGTCACCATTGCTTAAAGCGCTCAATGGAGCTAAAGTTGTTGCATCACCCAAGTTAATTGGCACATTTACATCCCCATACAATGGAGTAATTACGTTGGCATTACTAATCATGTCAGTATACATGTTATAGTATCCATTGATATCGATAGACACATCTTCAATAAATGAACGATACCCTAATTCAAAGGCCTGAACTTGCTCAGGTTTTACCAATCCTGGAGTAGCCACTTGCAACAAATCAGCTGCTGCTTGCAATTCGGCTGGAGTAGTTTTTGGAGCAGCAGCAAAGGCCGCCACAGAGGTACTGGTATATGAATTGTAGTACGCATCTTGCCCACTTAATGTTACGTTGCTTGCACCAGTAATTACTTGTCCTGCAGCACTCAACGATCTTGTTTCTACATATCGATCCAAGTTATCAGGAGCAGAACCAATTAGAGCAAATGGCCCTAAATCCAATCCAATGTATTGATCTTGTGTGGTTGGATTTCTAAAACCTGTTTGGTAAGACAAACGAAAGTTGTGATTTTTATTGGCACCTGCCGAATAAACAAAAGCTACACGTGGTGAAAAATTTCCATCAAAATTTTGGGATTTATCATAACGAACTGATCCTGTAAATTTCAAACGATCATCCATTAATTTCTTTTGTACTTGGGTATACACTCCATATTCATTATATCTAATTGGAGCATCGTAGTCGGTAAAAATAGACCCCTCTGAATTCATTTCATACTGACGCATAGAAGCTCCTACCTGAACATCAGCCACTTTAACAACATCTCTAAGGTTATAGTTTATATCGCTATGGTATAATTTAGAACGGTCAGTAAACTTAGCTCCTTTTGTAAAATCAGGATCTTGGGCAATAGTGCTCAAGGCATCTTTAAATTCTGGTGATCCAGCCAAAAATCTTGGCGATGTAGGCGCCGAAGGATTGTTTGGATCTACAAATGGAGTTAAATTTAAAATGGGTGAAATATTTGTGTCGGCAAATGTTCTAGCATAGTTAGATGCTTCATATCCAGTAAGTCCTAACACAGCACTTGACAATTGATACGCTCTTGCATAATCCGTAAACCAGTTGGTATCGGCCTTTGCAGCTCTGTTTACATTCCAAGCTGCAAATCGCATATCATAGGAATCGCCTGCATCTTCAGCCGTCATATAGGCTCTGGCAAAGAAATTTTTTCCTTTTACTTCGATGCGGTTTTGGTTCATGTAAAAGTTCTTCAACGCATAGCGGTTGGCTCCCTGATAAATGGTGTTTCCTGTTCCGAATTTGCTTTGTAAAATAATTTCAAAATCATTGTCAAATGGCTTGAAATGCAAAGAAAAATCGGCTTTTACGTTTTTGATGTTGTTGTCATTCAAATCTTTTTCCATATAACCTGTGCGGCTAACTTGGCCAACATTTGGAATAAAGGTAGTAACCTCATCTCCATATGAATTCAACCCATCATAATTTTGATTTACATCATGACCAATATTATTTGGATCTGTATAAAGTGCACCTCCTACAACATTTCGTCGATCACTGGCAATCCACTCGGTTGCTTTCATGAATGTAAAGTTGGTTTTAGCAGCAAAATACTTACTGAACACATGTGCAGCTCGAATACCTACATCAAAATAATCATTTACACCAGCCGCTTCTTGTGACGTTTGTCCATACTTAAAATAAGTGCTCAATCCTGGACTAGTAAACGGGCTTTTGCTGTTCATAAACAAAATTCCGTTGAACGCGTTGGCGCCATATAAAGCTGAAGATGCGCCGGGCAATAATTCTACACTGGCCACATCTAATTCTGAAATTCCAATTAAGTTCCCCAATACAAAATTCAAGGCCGGAGAAGAGTTGTCCATTCCGTCTACCAATTGCATAAATCGGGTATTTGCAACAGTAGCAAATCCACGCGTATTGATTGATTTAAATGAGAAACTACTGGTGTTAAAGTGCACCTCTTTCATGTTTTCTAGGCCGTCGTAGTAGGTGGAAGCCGTCGTGTTTTTGATTTGCGCCAAGCCCATACGCTCAATGGTTACCGGCGATTCTAACACCCGTTCGGGAGTTCTAGATGCAGAAACCACAATTTCATTCAATTGGGTTGATTCGTCTTTTAAACTCACCGCAATTACTTGGGAGGCAGACGTAAGACTTAGTTTTTGATTTTCATACCCTACACCAGAAATTTCTAGGTTACATGGAAATTTTACTCCGCTCAAGGTAAATTTACCCGCTGCGTCAGTAGTAGTAGCATTTGAAGCTCCCTCAATTGTAACATTTACTCCCGGGATAGGCTCTTTTTTGGAGTCAGAAACAACTCCTGTTATTGTTGATTGCGCAAACGTGAGGCTGCAAAAAAACAACGACAAAATAATTAAATAGCTCTTCATTGGTTTTAATTTTTGTTGGTTTAGCAAGCCAAATTACAACTATTTTTAGTATATCAAAAAATAAGAGCTACAATTTTTGTTATACACTCAAAATGTGAACCCATACCTAATCTAGTAATTTCTATATGAGCAGGGTATGTATCACAAAAAAAGCGAGTTGTTTCCAACTCGCTTTTTGAATGAATACGAATGCAATTATTCTACTGTAACAGATTTGGCCAAATTTCTTGGCTGATCTACATTACAACCTCTTAATACTGCAATGTGATAGGATAATAACTGCAATGGAATGGTTGTCAATAAAGGCGATAATGCATCTGAGGTTTCTGGAATTTCAATCACATAGTCGGCCAAATCGCGCACTTGTACGTCGCCTTTGGTAACTACCGCTATGATTTTTCCGCTTCTGGATTTAATCTCCTGTATATTGCTCACCACTTTGTCATAATGGCCTTGTTTGGGAGCAATTACGATAACCGGCATGTGCTCATCAATCAATGCAATTGGTCCGTGTTTCATTTCTGCTGCAGGATATCCCTCAGCATGGATATAGGAAATTTCTTTTAGTTTTAAGGCGCCTTCTAGGGCAACTGGAAAATTATATCCGCGACCCAAATACAAACAATTGGTAGAATCCTTGAAACGTTCAGCAATTATTTTGGCTACTTCGTTGGTTTGTAGCGCTTCTTCTACTTTCTCTGGGATCAATTCTAATTCTTGCAAATAGCGGTGATAGTCAGAATTATTCATGCTGCCTTTTGCTTTAGCCAAACGCAAGGCCAACATGGTGAGAACCGTAATTTGAGTAGTAAATGCTTTGGTAGAAGCCACGCCAATTTCAGGTCCGGCATGGGTATACGCTCCGGCATGGGTTTCTCTTGAAATTGAAGAACCTACCACATTACAAACGCCAAACACAAATGCTCCATTTTCTTTGGCCAACTTAATAGCAGCCAAGGAATCAGCGGTTTCTCCCGATTGGGATATAGCAATCACCACATCTGATTTGTTAATAATGGGGTTTCTATAACGGAATTCAGACGCGTATTCTACCTCAACGGGTATGCGCGCAAATTCTTCAATTATGTACTCGGCCACCAAACCAGCGTGCCAAGAGGTTCCACAAGCCACTATGATTATGCGTTCTGCATGTAGGAATTTTTCTAAATTGTCCTCAACACCCGCCATTTGGATGATGCCTTGATTGGCCAATAAACGTCCTCGGTAAGTATCTTTAATCACGCTAGGCTGCTCGTAGATTTCCTTCATCATGAAGTGATCATAGCCGCCTTTTTCTATTTGTTCCAAATTCATTTTCAATTCCTGTATGTACGGATCTACCAATGAATCGTCTTTAATTTTTCTGATTTTTAAGGGTTTGTGCATACGCACAATAGCCATTTCTTCGTCTTCTAAATAAATGGCATTTGATGTGTATTCAATAAACGGTGAGGCATCTGATGCAATAAAAAACTCATCTACACCCACGCCTATGGCCAATGGACTTCCCAAGCGGGCAACAACCATTTCGTTTGGTTTTTTTACGTCAAACACACAAATAGCATAAGCCCCAACCACTTGGTTTAAAGCTACTTGAACTGCTTTTCCAAGTTTTAAATTGTCTTGTTTTTGAATGTCCTCAATTAGATTAACCAAGACTTCGGTATCGGTGTCTGATTTAAATACATAACCCCGTTTAATCAACTCCTTCTTTAAAGGCGCATAATTTTCAATAATTCCATTGTGAATAATGGCCAATTGACCCGAGTTGGAAAGATGTGGATGTGAATTCACATCGTTAGGGACACCGTGGGTAGCCCAGCGCGTATGCCCCATTCCAATAGTTCCATTGGTTGTAATTTCATCAGCCGATTTGGCTTCTAAATCGGATACTTTTCCTTTGGTTTTAGACAATTTCATGTCTTGGCCGTCGTATAGCATGATTCCAGCGCTATCATAGCCGCGGTATTCTAATCGTTTTAATCCTTTTATAACTATGGGATAGGCTTCTCTAGTCCCAATGTATCCAACAATTCCACACATATCTATATATTATTTGGGTTCTGTATAATAGATGGTTAATTTTAATTTTTTGTCTTCGTTTGGATCACCAACCGGTAGGTTTGAACCGTACAAAACAGTTCCTAGCATATTGACAACACTCATAGTTGGCGCCTCAGAAACCGTTTGATTTGAGGTAACGAAGGATGTTTTTAATCGTTTATTGGTGACTACTCCAATATTTTCAGTCACTACCAATCCCAGCTTGACATTGGTTGAATCTTTATATTTTATAAGGTTACGCAAATGATTCGTAATTCTTATTTTGTATTGCGTCCCTCTACCCTCAGTGTTTTTAGTGATGATCCCACCATGGACATTTTTAGCATACTTGGGCTTGAGTGAGTTGGCGTATTGGTCTGTATAATAATCTAAAAGTGGGCGTTTGTTTTTTAAATCGTATAAATAAATGCGATTGGGCTCATAAGCAACTGGATTGCCAGTATTCATGGCTAGGTTATCAATTGAAAAGGTTAAAGAGGCGTCATTTACAACCAATTCTTTGCGGGTATATTTCTCACGCAATTCGTCTAACTCGTCTGGCACATTGTTTGGTGTATTTACCAATACGCCGTTGGTGTATCCTATATTATCGGTGGGATCAAATAAATCAAGTACTGCCACAGTACCATCAGCTCCACCTTTTATGTAGAGTTTATCATCTCCATCGGTTTCATTCCCGGAAATGGCGGCAGCATAATTGGGTGAATTGAGTTGTTCTATAAGTCCTACAGTGTTCCCAGCTAGGTTGATAATGATTGACTTATTGACTTTTTTAGGAAGTGGCGTTTCCGGGTCATTATCGGGTACTGTTTCGTATTGACTATAACTAATTACAATTGTACCCGATTTAAAATTCATCATGGACATATTGCCCTCCGAAGTACCGTTATTGTCTACTTTAAAGTACAATCCACGAAAATATTCTTTAAAAATATTGTTGTTTGATAACTTGCCTGTTGGCGCTTCAAAAATTTTATTTTTAAAAAATGTTTTGTTGAGTTTTACATGAAGGGCAGGCGCCTTACGTGTAATTGATTTAACTCCCTCTTCTGATGTTTTGAGCTCGTTGTACTCTGAATTGCTAAAAAAGAACGCTGTGTTTTGATTATCTGCTTCGTCATCGTTCAAAAGAATGCCTTTTACTGCATCAAATTCTGCGTTTTGATCGGTATAATAGGGCTGTGTAGATTGTGTAGTATTTACAGGATCTAAATCTCGAATGTAATAACCCGATTCATAAATTTTTAGATCAAACGTTGCATTTTCGGGGCCATATATGGAATCGAGTTCATACGTGCCTAAACCCGTTGCATCAGTGCTAATTTTGGTGCTGAAATACGGAATTGTTAGGTAAACACTGTCAATAACTGGTTCTAAAGCAGCATTAAATGTGGGGTTGAGTACCGCCAACTGCACTTGAGTAGCAAAATGAGCCTTAGTTTTTCCAAAAACAGGATTATCATATATTCCCAACGGATTTATAGGTAAATTCTTAGCATCCATAGCGCCCAAGCCTTTTGTGTAGGCCCGAACTTTGTATGAAACAGGGGTGCCAAACTCGTAACTTGTCTCGCCAACTATATCAGATCCTAACTCGTTGAACGTACTGTCACATGAAGTGGTGAAAAAAGCAATGCATAGAGCAAGAAAGAAAACTGTAAAAATACGTGTATTCATTAGTAATTACTTGGGTTTATAGTACCGAGTCTTTGTAAAAGCTAGTATAGGCTTGCGCGAATTGATCTTTGGGAACGAAAGGTATAAAAGGCTTCCCTGTGGATTCTATATATTTTGTTAAACTTGAAGAAAGGTTTTCTGATGCAATAATGACTGCATCTGAATGATTCACTGCGGTCTTAATTATGTTCTCGTAGCTTGGTATTGCCAATTCTGAAAGCGCACTAGCCGGCACACCATCAAATTGAATTTTATTGCTAAGTTCCAAATTTAAGTTGCCGTCAAATGATTGGCCGTAAACTGACGTAACTATTTTGGTGTCGGCAAACAAGGCCTCGTCTTTGTAATAATGTTTCATGTAAACGGGTAATAAGGCAGCCATCCAACCGTGAACGTGAATGATGTCTGGAACCCAATTTAATTTTTTAACCGTCTCTACTACGCCTTTTGCAAAGAAAATGGCACGCTCGTCATTATCCGGAAACAGCACACCGTCTTCATCGGCAAAGGTTGCTTTTCGTTTAAAATATTCGTCGTTATCGATAAAATAAACCTGAATTCTTTCCTTGGGAATAGAAGCCACTTTAATTATCAAAGGCATGTCTAAGTCATTGACAACCAAATTCATGCCTGACAAACGTATCACCTCGTGTAACTGGTGACGGCGTTCGTTAATGTTCCCATAGCGTGGCATGAAGATGCGAATTTGTCCACCTTGATCATTGACCATTTTTGGAACATCATAAGACATCAACGACACCTCATTTTCTGCTAGATAAGGCACCACTTCAGATGACACATATAATATCCTCTTTTCCTCCATAAGATTGTTACTTTGTTTATTGTCAATAAAAATCAGGCAAAATTACAAAAATTTATGCAGTAATGAACTAAAGTCCTAAGTTTGCATTCAGTAAAAAGCAAATTGCAATGTTGATTTTTAACAAACACGAGGATTTAGTTGCTCATCTTCAAGCCCATTTAAATCCTCAGGCCACTTTGGGATTTGTCCCTACCATGGGTGCACTTCACGAAGGCCATTTATCATTATTACGTGCTTCTTTACTTCAAAACAGCCATACAGTTATCAGTATTTTTGTTAATCCAACGCAATTCAATAATCCCGAAGACCTATTAAAATACCCCCGTACGCTCGATCACGATGTAGAACTTATAGCGGGTGTCTCACCCGAAATCCTAATTTATGCGCCCACCGTTGAGGACATTTACAACGGCAATACCAAGGCCGAATCATACGAGTTTGATGGCTTAGAAAATGTAATGGAAGGCGAATTTAGACCCGGACATTTTAATGGCGTTGGCACAGTTGTCAAACGCTTATTCGAAATTGTTCGACCCCAAAACGCCTATTTTGGCGAAAAAGATTTTCAACAGTTGCAAATTGTCAAAAAATTAGTCGAAAAGGAGCAACTTCCTGTAACAATTGTTCCTTGCCCGATTTTTCGAGAAGCCAACGGACTGGCAATGAGTTCACGCAACGAACGTCTTTCGGCCGAAGAGCGAAACCAAGCAGCCCTAATTTACAAGACCTTGCTTTTGGCCAAAGAGCAATTTAAGCAACACGAACCGCACGTGGTAATTGATTTTGTAAGAAGTCAATTCAAAGCCCATTCACTTTTTGAGTTGGAGTATTTTACCATTGCAGATGAGCAACAGTTATTGCCTTGTAACGCAAAAGAATCTGGCAAAAAATACCGGGCATTTATTGCCGTTTTTGCCAACAAAATTCGATTGATTGATACCATTTCATTAAATTAATTTACATTTGCGCCCATGCAAATTCAAGTAGTAAAATCAAAAATTCACCGGGTTTCTGTAACCGGAGCCGATCTAAATTACATCGGCAGTATTACCATTGACGAAGCGCTCATGGAGGCAGCCAATTTAATAGAAGGCGAAAAAGTGTCCATAGTAAACATCAACAACGGCGAACGCTTGGAAACCTATGTCATCAAAGGCAACCGAAACAGTGGTGACATCACCCTAAACGGACCAGCTGCACGAAAGGTGCAAAAAGGCGACATCATTATTATTATTGCTTACGGCATACTCGATTTTGAAGAAGCAAAAACGTTTAAACCGTCGTTGGTATTCCCCAACGAACGAGACAATTCGCTAACATAATCGGGTGAAAAAGCAGCTCAGCAAATGGCTATCCATTCTTCTTCCAATTGCCTTGGGAGTTTATTTAACTCTATACACCTATACCAAATTTTCTCCGCAACAACTGCTTGAAATAAAAAGCTACTTTAAACATGCCGATTACAAATACATTGTATTGGCGCTTTTAATCGCTATAATTGGCAATATGTCGCGGGCTTTTCGTTGGAAATACTCCTTAGATCACTTGGGATACCCCACTACTTTTGCTACCAATTACATGGCCATTAACATTTGTTACTTGCTTAACTTAACGGTGCCAAAATCGGGAGAACTATCACGAGCAGTCATTCTAAAAAAATACAACAACATCCCGTTTGACAAAGGATTTGGAACTATTGTAGCCGAACGAATTGTAGACCTTTTGGTTTTGCTGGTGTTTATCTTTACAGCATTTATTTTACAGTTTTCGGTTGTTAAATCGTTTATTCTAGACAAAATACCCGTTGAGAAAGTATGGATTGCCGGCCTGCTTTTTACGCTTGGAACACTGGCAATTGCCTTGCTTTTTCGGTTTTCAAAATCAAAATGGATTAAAAAAATAAAGCACAAATTAGCTGGACTTCGCGAAGGCATTAGTACGCTATTATATATGAAAAACAAAGGGTGGTATGTGTTTCACACCTTGTTTATTTGGAGTTCCTATGTGTTGATGTTTTACGTCACTTTATTTGCCTTGCCTCAAACCAGCTTTATTTCATTTGGCGCAGTTGTAACCGCCTTTGTGGTAGGCAGTATTGCCATTGCTTTTACCAACAGTGGCTTTGGTTCCTATCCGTTTATGATTGCCAAAATATTAGCCATGTATGGCATCAGTGAAACGGCAGGAATTGCATTTGGGTGGATTGTTTGGAGTTCGCAAATGTTCTTGGTTGTACTGCTTGGATTGTTGTCTTTTTTATTTTTACCGCTAGTAAATCGCAGCAGATAATTTTAGTATCTTGCTTCGCATTTATCACCCAAAAAAATTTATTTATTAAATATGAAAAACATAGCCATTGTGTGTTTTTGTCTTTGTTTTGGTAGCGTTATTGCTCAAAAAATTACCGACACCATCCATTCTGAAAAACTTAAACAAGACCGAGAAATCACGATCGGTTTACCCGCTAATTATGACCAAAATCCAACAAAAAAATATCCGCTTGTAGTCGTTTTAGATGGCGAGTATCTATTTGATGCTTTTCATGGCGTAATGAGCTATGGCGCCTACTGGGATGATTTGCCCGAAATGATAGTAGTGGGAATTAATCAAAATAAAAATGACGACCGCAGTTACGATTGCGGCACCGATGAACAAACTGGTTTGCCCGATACCGAAGGCAAAAAATTCTTTGAGTTTATTGGGATCGAATTACTTCCTGCATTGGAAAAACAATTCCGCATTGCTCCACTAAAAATTATTGCCGGTCACGACATTTCTGCTGGATTTATTAACTTTTATCTATACAAAAATCAACCCCTATTTGACGGGTATATTTCGTTAAGTCCTCAACTGGCTCCGGGCATGATCGAACTATTGCCCCAACGGATGTTGGAAATTAAGAAGCAACTGTTTTATTATCAAGCCACCGCTGATGGCGATTTAAAGAGCATACAAAAAGACACCAAATTGTTGGACGAAAATATGTTGGCACTGCAAAGCAACTCACTGAATTACAAATACGATGCGTTCAAAGGGCTTTCTCATTATTCGCTTGTTCCTCATGCCATACCAAGTGCATTGTATCAGTTTTTTTCCTTGTATCAACCCATTACAACCACAGAATTTAATGAAAAAATAATGGTCTTGCCAGCTGGATATGTAGATTATTTGACACAAAAATACGAGCAACTGGAAAAAACATTGGGCATAAAAGCTCCAGTAAGAATCAATGATTTTAAGGCTATTGAAGCGGCTATTTTAAGAAACAATCAATTTGAAGAGTTTGACAAATTAGCGGCAATTGCCGACAACTATTACCCCAAGTCGATGCTTAGCGATTATTATTTGGGGCTGATGTTTGAAAATTTGGGAGACTTCAAAAAAGCGGCCAAAGCCTATCAAAAGGCCTATCAAAAACAAGAGATTGGAAGTTTAACCAAAGACATGATGCTCGACAAATCGAGTGAATTGATGAAAAAATAAACCATGTCTAAAATTAAAACCACCTTTTTTTGTCAAAACTGCGGCGCGCAATATGCAAAATGGCAAGGCCAATGCAATTCGTGTAAAGAATGGAATACCATAGCCGAAGAAATCATTCAAAAAGAGGAAAAAGCCAGTTGGAACACCCTATCTACTACAGTTAAAAAAACAAATAAACCGCTAAAATTAAACGAAATAGACAGCACACAAGAGGTGCGCATGGACACCCTTGACGGCGAACTCAACCGCGTATTGGGTGGCGGAATTGTCCCGGGCTCGTTAATTTTATTGGGCGGAGAGCCTGGTATAGGGAAAAGCACCTTGTTGTTGCAATTGTCGCTGCAATTACCCTATAAAACACTTTATGTTTCGGGAGAAGAGAGCATGAAACAAATTAAAATGCGGGCCGAACGCATTAGCAACAAGCCCAATTCCTGTTACATTCTTACTGAAACGAAAACCCAACACATTTTTAAACACATTCAAGAAATTGATCCCGAGATTGTAATTATCGACTCGATTCAAACCTTACATACCGATTATATTGAAGCCTCTCCCGGCAGTATTTCGCAAATTCGGGAAACCACGGCAGAACTCATCAAATTTGCCAAAGAATCGAATGTGCCTGTACTATTAATTGGACACATCACTAAAGATGGCGCCATTGCTGGTCCAAAAATTTTGGAGCACATGGTCGACACGGTGCTTCAATTTGAAGGCGATCGCAACCATGTATACCGTTTGCTGCGTTCTTTGAAAAATCGATTTGGTTCTACTGCTGAATTGGGTATCTATGAAATGCAGGGCAGTGGTTTGCGCGAGGTGAGTAATCCATCCGAGATTTTAATTTCTCACCAAGATGTTTCGCTTTCGGGTACTGCTATTTCAGCAACCCTAGAGGGCATGCGTCCGTTGATGATTGAAATTCAAGCGCTTGTAAGTACCGCCGTATATGGAACTCCGCAGCGCAGCACCACCGGCTACAACGCCAAGCGATTAAATATGATTTTAGCGGTTTTAGAAAAAAGAGCCGGATTTCGACTGGGTACCAAAGATGTATTTCTAAACATAACTGGGGGCATTACCATTGATGATCCCGCCATAGACTTGGCTGTTGTAGCCGCTATTTTGTCGTCAAACGAAGATATTGCTATAGAAGAAGGCGTTTGTTTTGCAGGTGAGATTGGACTTTCGGGCGAAATTCGTCCGGTGAATCGGGTAGAACAACGCATCCTCGAAGCCGAGAAATTAGGTTTTACCACTATTTTTGTGTCAAAATACAACAAAATATCACTTAAAAATACCGGCATTCGCATCCAACTTGTATCGAAAATTGAAGAAGTAGCCAGCGCTCTTTTTGGCTAATCCAAATCCCATGAAAATAAATCCTGCAAGACTTCGAAAATTTGCCCTAGCTACAGCAGGCCTGATTTTGTTGGTTTTTATCCTCGTATTTGTGTTTAGGGATCGTTTATTGCAAAAAGCAGTGGTGCATTTGCAAAACAAGTGTAAGACGGAGTACCACAGTGAATTGTCTATCAAAAAAATTGAATTTTCTGGCTTAACCAGTGTGTCAATTACCGAGCTTAACTTGGTGCCCAAGGCTGCCGACACCTTACTTTCTATAGAATATGTTGAGGCCAGAATAAGTATATGGAAACTACTGGTTGCTCAAATTCAGTTAAATGAATTGCAATCAAAAAATGGATTTGTACAGTTGGTGAAAAATAAAAATGGACGCAATTTTGATGCCTTTTTATCCAAAAAAGACAGTAGTACAACTGATTCCAAAACCAATTATGCCAAATTTGTAAACCGGTTGTTGAACCGATTTTTAAATTTAGTGCCTACCGATATGGCGCTACAAAATTTGGAACTTCGGGTAGATGATATGGGTAAAAAAACACAGCTAAAGCTTGAAAATTTAGATCTAAAAAACCAAGAATTAAGGGCGAAGATTCAAGTTCACACCGCTACCTTAGATCAGCGTTGGCGCATTGCAGGAACATCAAACCCGAGAGATCGCAAAACCGATTTGCGGTTTTTTAATCAAGATACCGGAAAAATTAAAGTGCCTTATTTGGATGAACGCTATAATTTACAAGCTAGCTTTGATTCCATTCGTTTACGAATAGACAATATTGAAATGTCATTGGGCGAATTGCACATTGACGGTTTGAGTGCGATCTCGAACCTTACGGTAAATCACCCAAAAATTGCTTCGAAAGAGGTGATCATTCAACAAGCCGAATTTGATTTTAAACTTTTGTTTGGCAAACGCTTTGTCTCGGTTGACAGCAACTCAACGGTAAAACTCAATAAAATAAAACTGCAGCCCTATTTGTGTTACACCAACGACGAAGAAAAAATCTATGCCGCAAAAATTAGCATTCCCAAAACCAAGGCGCAAGATTTTATCGAATCTTTACCGTGTGGTTTATTTACTCATTTTGACGGCATGAAGGCTACGGGTAGTTTTGATTATAGGCTGGATTTTGAATACCATTCAAAAAATTTACGTCCACTCGTTTTTAATAGTCAACTCAATAAAGACCAACTTAAAATTACGCAATACGGCCAAGCCAATCTCAGTAAACTCAATGGCGAATTTGAATACCGTGCGCTTATTAATAATCAACGGCAACGGGCTGTTTTTGTGGGCGCTTCCAATCCCAACTATGTACCACTTACCGACTTGTCTCCTTATTTGCAAAAAGCAGTATTAACCACCGAAGACCCCTCTTTTTTCTCACACCGCGGATTCATTACCGAAGCCTTTAAACAATCCATCGCCAAAAACATACGTACCAAAAAATTCGCACGAGGAGGAAGCACCATTAGCATGCAATTAATTAAAAATGCTTTCCTAAGTCGTGAAAAAACGCTTTCCAGAAAATTAGAAGAAATACTCTTGGTTTACTTACTCGAAAACAACCGCATTGTAAGTAAATCACGCATGCTCGAGGTGTATTTTAACATCATCGAATGGGGACCAGACGTATATGGAATTGGGGAGGCCGCGCAGTATTATTTTCAGAAACACCCGAGAGAACTTACGCTCAACGAATGTTTGTTTTTGGCCAATGTGATTCCGAGTCCCAAAAAATTTATGTATCAATTTGATCGGGAAGGCAATCTTAAATCGTTTGCCCAACGACGTGACCAGCAACTCACCCGATTGATGCTGCGCCGACAACTCATTACCCCAGAAGACACTCTATTTAATCCGCCAATGAAAATTACGGGGCCTGCCCAATTTTCAATCAAAATAGACAGCATTAGTGCGCCTATAATTGATACGACCGCAGTTGAAAATTTTGATTTTTAGCTAGAACATTTCTTCTGTTTTTGTTTTTTTTACGCCTTACTTTTAATTAACAGTCGCTTCACGTTTGGTTAATTTTTAGTGCCTGTTTTTAAATAAACAGTTGTTATTACTGCAGGTTAAATAATTATTTGGTAAAGTATGCCTAACACCCAAGCCGGTGCTTGAACCTAATTTTGTTGCATCATTTAAACCTAAAAAAAATTAAAAAATGAAACGAAATTATTTTGTAGTGCTATTGTTGCTTATTAGCAAATTAGCCATTGCTCAATTCCTGACGCCTACTACTTATCGTGGTGCGTTTGCTCCGGCTCCCACAGCCATGTGGACCGATCAGTGGGCCAACTTTGACCCACAAAACACCGTATATCCTGCAGCTACTGTAGATATTTCGGCCAACATTACTGTCAATACTACTTGGACAGCAAACAACACCTACAAATTAACAGGTCAAATCTATGTGAAAAACGGGGCTACCCTTACCATAGAACCAGGTACTGTTATATTAGGTGATCACACAGCTATTGGTGCTTGTTTAGTTATTACCCGAGGTGCAAAATTGATTGCCAACGGAACAGCTAGCCAACCAATTGTATTTACATCAAGTAATGCGCCCGGTGCTAGAAACAAAGGTGACTGGGGTGGTATTATCCTTTTGGGTAATGCAGCTTTCAACACCAACAACGGGGTAAACAATGTAGAAGGTCTTGCTGTATCAGCTGACACTCAATACGGTGGTGGATTAACTCCTAATAATAATGACAACTCCGGTTCGTTGAAATACGTGCGCATTGAGTACCCTGGATATGTATATGCTTTAAATACTGAAATCAACGGATTAACCATGGGTGCTGTTGGTTCAGGAACAACAATTGATTACGTACAAGTTTCTCACTGTAACGACGACGCTTTTGAGTGGTTTGGTGGTTCTGTAAATTGTAAACACCTAGTTTCATTTAGAAACTTAGATGATGATTTTGATACCGATAACGGATACAGCGGAAACGTACAATTTGGTCTAGCGGTAAGAGACCCTCAAGTATCTGATGCGCCAGCCGTATCAACTTCTGAAGGTTTTGAATCAGACAACAACCCAACTAGCGCAAGTGTGTCTCCTTATACTGCTGCTATTTTCTCTAACATGACTATGGTTGGACCAAACTTCCGTTTGGGTTTACCTAATGGTGGTACATTGGCATCCGGATACAAAAGAGGTGCTCGTATTCGTAGAAATTCTCAGTTGAAAATCTACAACTCGGTGTTCATGGACTTCAATGAAGGTGTTCACGTAGACGGATTAACCACTGAAACAAATGCTTTAAACGGTACTTTACAATTTAGAGACAATGTAATTGCTGGTACAATAACTACTTCTAAAGTATTTCAAGTAAATACATCAGGAAATAATGCTTCGTTTAACATTGCTACTTGGTATGCAGCTAGCAACAACACTACTGCAACTACAAACGCTGGATTATTAACTAATCCTTACAACAGTTCTTCAGCTACAATTTATACTGGTTTAGATTACCGTCCAGCTGCTGGTTCTATCTTATTGAACTCAGCTAACTTTAACGAAACAGCACTTAGCGCTGCTACTGCCTTAGTTGCTCCAGAAGTAGTTTCTCCGGTTAACTTATGTTACACTCAAGTTGCTACTCCTTTAACAGCAACTTTATTGGGCGGAGCTACTTCTTTGAAATGGTATACTGTAGCAACAGGCGGAACTGCTTTGGCTACTGCTCCAACTCCTCCTACAACTGTAGCTGGAACTCGTACGTATTATGTATCTCAAGTACGTAATGGTGTAGAAAGCTTGCGCGCTGCTCTTGTAGTAAATGTAAATGCTTTGCCAACAACTCCTGGAATTATTACTGGAGCTACTGCTCAGGGTGTTTTGGTTGGAACTTCAACTACGGCTACTTACTCTATAGCTGATGTAGCTGGTGCTGTATCTTACACATGGGCCGTTCCAGCTGGTGTAAACATTGTTTCGGGTCAGGGAACAAACACTGTTGTTGTAAACTTCTTGAATGTAGCTGCTGGAGCAGGTACAATTGGTAACTTAACTGTACGTTCAGTAAATGCTGCAGGTTGCTCAAGCGCTGCGCGTTCATCAGCTTTAACCAAAGCGTTGCCAACTGCACCGGTACTTTTAACATTAACAGATGGTGTTACTACAACTGCAATTACTAATATCAGTAAATATGTAGGAACAACAACTGCGTTAACTTTAACTGCTGGAAATGTAACCACAGCTACTGGATATGCATGGAACTTGCCTGCTGGTGTTAACCAAGTTAGCGGTGGAAACTCAAGAATTATACAAGTTAACTTTGCTGGATTGCCTGCAGGTGATGTAACTACACTTGTACTTGGTGTAAGTTCTGTAAATGGTGTAGGTACTTCTACAACGGCTAAAACACTTTCATTATTGAGAGCATTGCCAACTGCGCCACTAGTACTTTCTATGACAAATCCAGCTTCGGCTACTCCAACTACTGCCATTACAGCGGTGAGTTCATTTATTGGAACCTCTACTCCATTAACGTTAACTGCTACAGCTGTAGCAACTGCTGCAAATTATGTATGGACCTTGCCTGCCGGTGTAAACCAAGTGGGTGGTGGTGCCAACGATAGAATCATCCAAGTAAACTTTGCTGATGTACCTGCTGGAAATTCAGGAGTGGCTTTAAATATTAGTATAGCTGCTGTAAACGGTATTGGTACTTCAGCATTGAAAACGTTAGCCTTAACTCGTGCTGTACCAACAGCTCCTGTTACTTTAGCCATGACAAACCCTGCTTCTGCTACGCCAACAACAGCTATTACCGCTGCTAGTATGTTAATTGGAACGTCAACTACATTAACCCTTACCGCTTCTGCTGTAACTACTGCTTCATCCTACAACTGGACATTGCCAGCTGGTGTAAACCAAGTGGGTGGTGGTGCTAATGATCGTATCATCCAAGTTAACTTTGCTGATGTGCCTGCCGGAAATGCAGGTGTAGCATTGACTATTGGTGTTACTGCAGCAAATGGCGTAGGTAATTCACCTTTGAAAACTCTTGCTCTTACACGTGTATTGCCTTCGGCGGTTGTAACTGTTGCGGGTCAAATTGGTGCAATTTGTGGTGGAAATACCTACAACTATACCATGACTGCTGCTGCAAATACATCTGCTTACCAAATTACTGCTCCTGTTGGAAGTATTGTAACTTCGGCTAGTAATCCATCAAATACATCAAATGTATTAGAGACAAGCGATTTGACTTTCTCAGTTGCTTTGCCAGCTAACTTCTCTACACTTGCTGTAAAAACAATTGTAATCTACAGCAAAAACGGAGTAGGTTTGAGCGCTTCAGCTAGAACAGTAACATTAAACCCTGCCTCGCCAACTATCCCAGCGGTAAATGGTGGAACTACCTTTACTACTTGTGCTAACGTAACCTTCTCGGTTGCTAACATGGTAGGTGCTGCATCTTACACTTGGACTATGGCCAATGGTGCTGTAATTGTAAGCGGTCAAGGAACCAACACCGTGGAAGTTTCTTTTGCTGCTGTAACTGTACCAAGTACATTATTACGTGTTAAAGCTATCTCTGAATGTGGTGTAGCTGGTAATGACAAATACATCGCACTTACTAATGTTCCTTGTGTTACTGGCAAAAACAACAACATAGCCGAAATCTCTTCTGAATCTGAAGTGTATCCTAACCCTGTTGTTGATGCCTTTACCCTTGACATGCAATCTTCTAAAGCAACAACTGCTCAAATGCAGGTGTTTAACTTTGAAGGTGCACTATTGATCAACAAGCAAATCAACTTGGCCGAAGGAACAAATACAGTTTCTGAATCAGTGGCCGGATTGAAAAAAGGACTTTACATTGTGAAAATCACCAACGAAGCGACCAACGAAGTAGTCGTGAAAAAAATGATTAAACAATAACTTAACATTAAATGCTAAAAGGCGCCCTAGGGCGCCTTTTTTTATAGGTGTTTGGTAACTGATTCTTTACAAATACATAAAATAAGACGCTACGCAAGCCATTAATTTTGTAAAGATTTTTAAACCTTAAGGAACATAAAATGAAAACACTTTTACAATGGATTATTTTACTGGCAAGTCCTATTTTACTTGGCCAAACAAATGGCGGATTAAAAGGAACCGTAATTGATGAATCAAATGGGAAACCGATTCCCGGAATTAATGTAGTGGTAAAAAATACCAAATTTGCTTTGTCAACCGATATGGATGGTAATTACATTTTTCGCTCCATTCCGGCCGGCACCTATGAAGTTGAATTTTCGTCAATGGGGTATACCTCCAAACTTATTTCAGAAGTAATTATTAAAGAAAAAGAAATTACAGAACTCAGCCCCACATTGGGTGAGCAAAAAAACATGTTGAATGAGGTTGTAATAACCCGAACAAAAGCCAAAACAGAATCGGTTAAATCCTTACTGGTTCAACAAAAAAACAGCGTGAGTGTATCTGATGGGATTTCGGCCGAAACCATCAAACGTACGCCAGACAGAAGCACCTCCGATGTTATTAAACGTATTTCGGGAGCCAGTATTCAAGACAATAAATTCGTAATTATTCGCGGATTAAATGACCGCTACAACACGGCATATATAAACGGTTCTCCTCTTCCAAGTTCAGAACCAGACAGAAAAGCGTTCTCATTTGATATTTTTCCTTCAAACATGATTGACAATTTAATCATCAGCAAAACAGCAACCCCAGATTTACCAGGTGAATTTGCCGGTGGTGTGGTGCAAATTAATACCAAAAGTGTCCCAGACAAAAACTTCCAATCCTTTAGCTTTGGAATGGGTTATAATACCGTTACAACGGGTAAAAATCAGGTGTCTTATGTAGGTGGAAAATTGGACGATATAGGCCTAGATGATGGCACAAGAGACTTGTTTCCAATTCCGAACAACTTAACGGCCAATAACCCAAATGACCCAAACAACGTGGCATTTGCTTCGGCCTATGCAACAGCCACACAAGGAGATTGGAATTTGTTTGACAAAACGTTTACGCCAAACATGAATATTCAATATTCGCTTGGGAGACAATTTTCTATTGGCGAAAAATCATTGGGTGCATTGGTTTCGTTGACCTACAACAAAACAAACACTTTATTTGAAACCAACAGAAGAAACTACAATGATTCTGGAGTAGAGGGTGAGCCAAACATCCTGTCAGAAAACTTCAACGATATGAGTTACAATGAACAAGTATTGGCAGGAGCCTTGGCTAATTTTTCATTCAAAATAAACAACAACAACTCCATTAGCTTTAAAAATATTTATAGCATAAATTCAGAAGACAAAGTAATCTTACGAACAGGCCTTTCTGGAATTGACCAAGAGCCACCTTTCTTTGATTTTAAAAATAATGCCCGATGGTTTACAAGTAATAAAATCCTGTCGAGTCAATTGAACGGGGATCATTATTTCTCTAAAAGCAAAGTGAAAATAAATTGGAACGGGTCCATTAGTAAAGTAGATCGATCAATACCTAATTTAAGAAGAAACTCCTATTTGTCCTACGGCACGCCCGATTACGTGGCACAAATTTCTCAAGCAGTAAATTTTCAATCGGGAGGGAATATTTTTTATTCTGAAAACGATGAAACCATTTCATTTGCCAAAACTGACTTTTCAAAAAAGTTTTCATTTGCTGATAAAGTAAGTGCTGAAATAAAAATAGGTGGATCGATGCAAAACCGCGACCGAACATTTGCAGCCAAATTATTGGGTTATGTAACCATGAATAACTTTGATCCTACTAATACCTTGCTAACCTTGCCCGAGAGCGAAATTTTCAACCCCCAAAACATGGGTGCTTTGGGTAATGGATTTAATGGGTTTAGTATGCTTAACGTAACCAAACCAAGCGATCAATATATTGCATCCTCCAAGTTGAATTCTGCTTATGCCATGGTTGACAATGTATTCAATAACTGGCGTTTTGTTTGGGGAGTTCGTGTTGAGGACTTTCAACAAACATTAGATAGTGAAAATGACGCCGGTCCAGTTCGTATCAACCAAAAGCAACAAGATATATTGCCATCATTAAATGTAATTTATGCCATTAACCCTAAGAAAAACCTTCGTTTTAGCTACTCAAAAACAGTAAACCGTCCGGAGTTTAGAGAATTAGCGCCCTTCAAATTTTTTGATTTCCAAACCAATTTCAACACCCAAGGAAATGAAACCCTGCAGATAGCAACCATTAATAACTTTGATGTGCGTTATGAAGTATATCCAGGAAAAGGTCAGTTGTTTTCGTTTAGTGTGTTTACCAAAACTTTTACCAATCCTATCGAAATTAAAGCGGCACCCAATCCAAAAGAAATTTATTATTGGAACGCGCCATCGGCAAAAAATTCAGGTTTCGAAATTGAATTTAGAACTTTGTTGAGCAGTTTGTTGGGTACAGAAGCAGGTTCTGCCTCAGACAATTTTACCCTGTTTTCTAACTTAGCCTTTATCTACTCTGAAGTAACCGTAGGAACTGAGCCAGGATTACCTGAAACGGACAAATTTAGACCCATGCAAGGACAATCGCCTTACGTGCTAAATGCAGGGTTACAATACATGAATAACGGCTGGAGTGCCTCTACTTCGCTGAATCGTGTTGGGAATAGAATTGCCATTGTAGGTGCGCCATCGGCAGCTTCAGGGGTTGGAGAACCAACGCTATGGGAAAAATCAAGAACCTTACTCGATTTACAAATCTCTAAAACATTCATGGATAATAAATTTGAAGTAAAATTGAATGTGCAAAATCTATTGGCACAAGATCAAATTTTCTATCGCAACAACGATACACGTGTTCGTACAAATGAAAATTACAGCACAATTTTGGATTCCGATTTTGAAAAACTGTTGTTTAATGCAAATAACTGGTACAATCCAGCAAAAGATGATTTAGTTTGGTCAACCAAATACGGAAGAACATTCTCTTTATCGGCTAGCTATAACTTCTAATAGAAATGAATCCATAAAAAAAGGGTAAGATTAACGTCTTACCCTTTTTTACTTTTTATTTATGCTTTACAACTCGTTTAACATCTTTGAGATCTCGTCCAATTTAGGCGTTAAAATAATCTCAATTCGACGGTTTTTTGCTTTGTTTTCAGGGCTGTCATTCGGAACTAAAGGAGCAAATTCGCTTCTTCCTGCAGCGGTAAGATTTAAGCAATTCACGCTTTTATTTTCAGACAATATTGTAACAATAGCTGTAGCTCTTTTGGTTGACAAATCCCAGTTGTCGGTAATGGCTCCCGATCCTGCATAGGCATCGTTATCGGTATGTCCTTCAATCAACACCGAAATATCTGGGTTTGCAGCCAACACTTTGCCTACCTCAACCACAGCTTTTTTTCCCTCAGCGCCCACAGCCCAACTTCCTGAGCCAAAGAGCAATTTGTTTTCCATAGACACATACACTTTTCCGTTCTTTTCTTGAACCGTAAGTCCTTTTCCTTCAAACCCACGCAATGCTTTAGACAACGTCTCTTTTAATTTTTTCATGGCCGCGTCTTTTGAAGCCATCATACTTTCAAGCTCGGCCAATCGCTTGGAACTTTCTTGTAAATCATTTTTTAATTTATCCAACCGTTCTTGCTCGGCTGCCAATGCTTTTCCTTTGGCTTCTAACTGGGCCAATAATTCTCGGTTTTTACTCATGTTGCTTTGCAGCGCTTCATCGCTATTTTTCTCTAAAGCGGCATACGAAGCTTGAAGGGTTTTTAGACTTTTATCGACCGCTGTATAATCAGCCAGGTATTTGTCACGCTCATTTTTCACTTTGTCGTGCTCCGACTTCAAGGCAGCCAAATCCAAATCCAGTTGATTTTTGGCCTTTGTACAAGCTTCATTGTCGTCTTGTAATTGACGATTTTCTTTTTTCAAGTCGGCAAATTTGTTTTCCAGATCGGTGTAGATTTTTTTGGATACACAAGAAGTGCTTACCGCTAATACTAAAAATGCTAAAGAAATTTTACGTTTCATAGGATACTAATTTTGGGGTTATTGAATTTCTACTACCGTAGGACAATGGTCTGAATGTTTGGCTTCAGCCAAGATAACGGCTCTTTTAATTCGGTCTTTTAATGGCGTGCTAACCAAGCAATAATCAATACGCCATCCTTTATTGTTTGCTCGAGCTCCTGCACGATAACTCCACCAAGTGTAATTATGGGGTTCCTTGTTAAGTGCTCTAAAACTATCTATAAATCCATTATTAATAAAGTTGTCCAACCAAGCACGTTCTTCTGGTAAAAAACCTGAAACAGTTTTGTTTCGAATGGGATCATGTATATCGATTGCTTCGTGGCAAATGTTGTAATCACCACAAATAATTAAGTTGGGGATTTCTTGTTTGAGTTGGTCTATGTACTGCTGAAAATCATCCATGTACATAAACTTGTGTCCCAGACGGTCGCTGTTGGTACCCGAAGGCAAATACAAACTCATCACTGAAAAGTCGTCAAAATCTACCCGCACGTTTCGTCCTTCAAAATCCATATGGGCAATTCCAGTGCCAAAAACTACGTTGTTGGGCTTTATTTTAGACAAAATGGCCACGCCGCTGTAGCCCTTTTTTTCGGCTGGAAACCAGTAATGATAAGGATAGCCCGCCAATTCAATGTCTAGTGTAGGTATTTGATCGGGAGTGGCTTTGATTTCTTGTAAACAAATTACATCGGGAGTGGCTTTTTGCAACCAATCCAAAAATCCTTTCGAAATAGCCGCACGAATACCGTTAACATTGTAGGAAATAATCTTCATGCCGTAAAATAAGTTTAAGCCTTTCAAAAGTAGTAAAAAAGTGACGGGTGAACTTAGAAAAAAAAATAAAAGTGGAGTTTTTTGTTATCTTTGTTTCACTTCAAAATAAACAATTACGTATGGGTTTAGTGAGCGCGAAAGAAGTTGCCAAAGCAATTAGCACCGAAAAATATGGTGTATTGGGAACGTTTTCTGGATGGCTGCTCATGAAAGTGTTGAAGATTTCTACCCTCAACAAAATCTACGACCGCAACAAACACCTCAAAGATTTAGACTTCTTGAATTCGGTCTTGGATGAGTTCCAAATTAAATTTGAAATTCCTGCAGCCGACTTAAAGCGTTTGCCAAAAGACGGGGCCTACATCACCATATCCAATCATCCTTTGGGTGGAATTGACGGGATTTTGTTGCTCAAATTAATGTTGGAACACGAACCCAATTTTAAAATTATTGCTAATTTTTTACTCCATCGCATAGACCCACTCAAAAAATACATCATGCCTGTGAATCCTTTTGAAAATCACAAAGGAGCGAAATCAAGTGTAATTGGCATCAAAGAAACCTTACGCCATTTGAGTGATGGAAAACCTTTGGGTATGTTTCCAGCTGGCGAAGTTTCTACCTATAAAGACGGAAAATTAGTGGTGGATAAACATTGGGAAGAAGGTGCAATCAAAGTAATTCGAAAAGCACAAGTGCCTGTTATACCCATTTATTTTCATGCCAAAAACAGCTGGATGTTTTATTTATTATCCAAAATGAGTAGCACCTTACGCACAGCAAAATTACCCTCAGAATTACTCACGCAAAAAGATCGGATTATCAAAGTTCGAATTGGGAAACCCATTTCTGTTAACGAACAAAACGAACACCAAACCATTGAAGAATACTCTGAATTCTTGCGTAAAAAAACCTATATGTTGGCCAATTCATTCGAAAAAGACAACAGCTTCTTATCTGCCTCCAACTTAAATCAATTGATGCCGCCAAAAAGCCCCAAAACCATTGCCACGCCAGCCAACAACGAAAAAATGATCTCAGAAGTTGAGGCGTTACGCAAGGAAGGCAACAGCCGACTTACACACAGCAAGAATTTTGAAGTGTTTTTTACTACCGCCGCTAATATTCCCAATATCTTACATGAAATTGGACGATTGCGTGAAATTACATTTCGAGAAATTGGCGAAGGCACTAACGAATCGATCGATTTAGATAAATTTGATCACTATTACCACCACATGTTTTTGTGGGATGACGATGCCAAAAAAATTGCAGGTGCTTACCGAATGGGATTGGGCGCACAAATTTTCACAAAACAGGGTATAAAGGGATTTTATTTACAGGAATTATTTCGCTTTGAGCCCGAGTTATTTGACATGATGAGCAAGTCAATTGAAATGGGTCGGGCATTTATCATCAAAGAATACCAACAAAAGCCCATGCCGCTTTTTTTACTGTGGAAAGGAATTGTACATACTACTTTACGCTTTCCGGAACACAAATTTTTAATTGGCGGAGTGAGCATTAGCAATCAATTTACTGATTTTTCAAAATCACTCATGATTGAGTTCATGAAATCACATTACTACGATCCCTATGTTGCGCAATATATTCATGCCAAAAAGGAATTCAAGGTCAAGCTGAAAGATGCCGACAAAGATTTTATTTTTGATGAAACGGAGGCTGATGTAAATAAATTTGATAAAATAATTGACGAGATTGAACCAGGGACGTTGCGTTTGCCCGTGCTCATCAAAAAATACATCAAACAAAATGCAAAAGTGGTGGCCTTTAATGTAGATCCATTGTTTAACAACGCGATCGATGGTTTAATGTACATTCGCATTGCCGACTTGCCCGAAAGTACCGTAAAACCCGTTATGGAAGAATTTCAAGCCGAATTGGAGCGCAAATTGGCAGAGAAAGGAGAAATGTAGGTCGTTTACACGTTCATTTCGGGAATGATTCCTTCAACAATTAAATCGGCTTCAGTAGCGGCAATAATTTCATCTACTGTTACGCCTGGCGCACGCTCCAACAACTTAAATCCGTTTGGAGTTACTTCTAATACGGCCAATTCGGTTACTACTTTTTTCACACAACCCACACCTGTGAGTGGTAGTGTACATTTTTTCAAGATTTTTGATTCGCCCGCTTTGTTCACGTGCATCATGGCCACAATTATATTTTCAGCTGAAGCCACCAAATCCATAGCACCACCCATGCCTTTTACCATTTTTCCTGGAATTTTCCAGTTGGCGATGTCGCCGTTTTCAGCTACTTCCATGGCGCCCAAAATGGTTAAATCAACGTGTTGGCCACGAATCATACCAAAACTGGTAGCTGAATCAAAAAAAGAAGCCCCCGGCAAGGTAGTAATGGTTTGTTTTCCAGCATTGATTACATCGGCATCTTCTTCTCCCTCAAACGGAAATGGGCCCATGCCCAATACGCCGTTTTCGCTTTGAAACTCTACCTCAATATCGGTGCGCACATAATTGGCCACCAAAGTAGGAATGCCAATACCTAAATTAACATAAAAGCCGTCTTTTACTTCTTGGGCTATGCGCTTTGCTATTTCTTCTTTACCAAGCATATCTATTTAAATTGTAAGATTGGTTTCCTTATTTTCGGGCTCTAACTGTTCGTTGCTCAATTCGTTTTTCAAATTTCTTACCTTGAAAAATACGCTGCACTAAAATTCCTGGAATATGAATTTGGTTTGGATCTAATTGTCCTGCCTCGACGAGTTCTTCAACTTCAGCCACCGTAATTTTTGCAGCGCCACACATACTCGGATTAAAATTTCGGGCCGTGCCTTTAAAAATTAAATTGCCTGCTGTATCGCCTTTCCAAGCTTTTACAATAGCAAAATCGGCTTTGAAGGCGTGTTCCATCACGTGCATTTTTCCGTTAAATTCGCGGGTTTCTTTGCCTTCGGCTACTTCTGTTCCGTAACCTGCTGGGGTAAAAAAAGCAGGAATTCCAGCCTGAGCTGCGCGGCATCTTTCGGCCAACGTACCTTGAGGAATCAATTCTACTTCGAGTTCTCCCGAGAGCATTTGTCGTTCAAATTCTGCGTTTTCGCCCACATAAGACGAAATCATTTTTTTAATTTGTTTGTGTTGCAACAGCAAGCCCAAACCAAAATCATCTACGCCAGCATTGTTGGATACACAGGTGAGCCCGTTTACTTTTTTAGCAACCAACTCGGCAATGCTGTTTTCGGGTATACCACAAAGACCAAATCCGCCAATGAGTAAGGTCATGTTGTTTTCAATTCCGTGTAGTGCCTCTTGTACAGTATCGACTTTTTTATTGATCATATGATAAGCGAATTATAATCCTATTTCTTGGGTGTCTTGCTCTGCAGGTACCGTATCTTGAACCGGTGGAGCCCAACAATCTACTTTTATTGATAAGCCAGCCGGACGTTCAAAATCAGTTTTGGATACGGTTAAGTTTTCATCGGCGTAACATTTTTTCATGAAAATCGCCCAAATAGGTAAGGCCGCTGTAGCTCCTTGGCCATACGTTATCCCTTTAAATCGGGCCGAACGATCTTCACACCCTACCCAAACTCCAGTAGCTAAATTAGGCACCATACCCATAAACCAGCCATCAGATTGGTTTTGTGTGGTTCCTGTTTTTCCAGCAATTGGATTGGTGAATACATACGGATAGCCGGTTACACGATTGTATCCGTGTCCTCCGCCTTGGGTGCGAAGTCGGGCACCTGATCCACCTTCGGTCACGCCTTCTAGTAATTTAATTACGGCAAAAGCAATGTCTTTGTTGAGCACATCGTGCGATTCGGTGCTTGGTTCGTAAATCACTACCCCGTTTTTGTCTTCGATACGGGTGATGAATTGGGGTTTGATATATACTCCTTCGTTGGCAAAGGTGCTGTAGGCAGCCACCATATCCTGAACCGTAATTTCAACCGCTCCCAAGGCAATGGCTGGTTGCGCTGGAATATCCGAATTAACACCCAATTTATGCGTTAATTCTACTACGGCCTCTGGCCCAACTTTGTCTATTAATTTGGCCGATACGGTATTGATCGACATGGCCAAGGCCTTTTTCAAGGTCACCATGCCGCGGTATTCGTTGTCAGAATTGCGGGGTTCCCAATCTTCGGTTACGTTGTGTCGGCCTTTATGAATCATAAACGGGCTGTCTATAATTGAATCACAAGGCGACATATTGAGTTGCTCAATTGCCGTGGCATAGACAAAAGGTTTAAATGTTGAACCCACTTGACGTGCCCCTTGTCCCACGTGATCGTACTGAAAATACTTGTAATTGATTCCGCCCACCCAGACTTTAATATGGCCCGTATTGGGCTCCATAGCCATCATGCCGGTTTGCAAGAAACTTTTGTAGTAGCGAATGGAATCCAATGGAGTCATTACCGTATCGCGCTCGCCTTTCCAAGTAAAGACTTTCATTTTAGTTTTTATGGAAAACGATTTAATGATGTCTTCTTCCGATTTATCCAAAGCACTCATTTCTCGCCAACGCTCTGAGCCACGCATCGCTTTATCGAGCAATTTCTTAGTTTCAGCATCAGAGATATTCACAAAAGGCGCATTTTTATTTTCTTTTTGTTGGATAGCCAACTCTGCCTGAAGGTTAGGCAAATGTTGTTGCACGGCTTCCTCTGCATAGGTTTGCATACGCGAATCGATGGTGGTGTAAATCTTGAGACCATCCTTATACATGTCGTATTCGGTGCCGTCTGATTTTTTGTTTTCTTTTACCCAGTTTTTCATGAAATCACGCAAATACTCACGGAAATAAGTCCCAATTCCGTCGGTGTGGCTTTCGGGCTGAAAGTGCAATACGATGGGTTCTTTTTCGAGTGCTTCTTTTTGGTTTTCGGGTAAAAAATTGTTTTTCACCATTTGGCCCAACACTACATTGCGGCGTGCCGTTACTTTTTCGATGCGGCGAACCGGATTAAACAACGACGGATTTTTAAGCATGCCTACCAACATGGCACTTTCGGTAATGGTTAGGTCACGCGGTTCTTTCCCAAAATAAACCTTGGCTGCAGATCGAATTCCCACGGCGGTATTTACAAAATCGGCCTTGTTGAAATACATGGCAATGATTTCGTTTTTGGTGTATTGGCGCTCCAAACGTATAGCAATGATCCACTCTTTGGCTTTTTGAATAATACGCAAAGGCAAAAATCGGGAGCCCTCACCGTGAAACAACAACTTGGCCAATTGTTGCGTAAGTGTACTGGCTCCTCCGCTGGTTCCCAAACTTAATACCGCACGAAGTGTTCCGCGGCCGTCAATGCCTGAATGCTCGTAAAAACGCTCGTCTTCGGTTGCAACTAATGCGTTTACCAAATGCTTGGGCAAATCAGCGTACTTGATTGGTGTTCGGTTTTCATTGTAAAATTTTCCAATCGTTGCGCCGTCTGC
>VEQT01000073.1 GCA_018883065.1 Flavobacterium sp. | reverse complement strand
TCACCCAGTTGTAACAGGGCTTTCGAAATTTCACCCACCAAAGCATATTGCTTTTCGTCAAAGGTATAATAATCGTCTTTAATTTCTCGGATTCTACACATGCCCTCACATTTATTGGAACTAATTTCGACATAAATTCCCCACTCGGTCACGCCTGAAATTACACCCAAAAACTCTTCATCTTTGTGGTTTTGCATGTATTTAACTTGCATGTATTTGATGCTGTCGCGCTCAGCATTGGTAGCCAAACTTTCACGGTTGGACGAGTGTACACATTTTTCTTCATATACATCAACTGCCGCTGATTTTCCCCCATCGAGATAAAATTGCAATAAGCGATGCACCATCACATCGGGATAACGGCGAATGGGTGAAGTAAAATGGGTATAATAATCAAAAGCCAAACCATAATGACCAATATTTTCAGTGGTATATTTTGCTTTACTCATGGTACGAATAGCTAAGGTATCGACCATATTTTGTTCTTTTTTACCCACCACATCGCTCAGTAAATTATTCAAAGACTTAGAAATAGTATCCTTAGACTGAAAATTCAATCGATAACCAAACTTAGCCACCAATGTTTGTAAATTAATTAATTTGTCTTCGTTCGGTTCGTCGTGCACGCGATAAACAAAGGTTTTCTTTTGTTTGCCAATAAATTCGGCTACTTTTCTGTTGGCCAACAACATGAATTCTTCGATGAGGTGATTGGCGTCTTTGGCAATTTTAAAATATACACCTTCTGGTTCTCCTTCGGCATCGAGATTGAATTTCACTTCAACTTTATCAAAGGAAATTGCCCCATTTTGCATGCGTTTTTTACGCAAAATTTTAGCTAATTCATCCAATGTAATTGTAGCTTTAACTAATTCATCTGAAACGGTATAGGTATTTCCAGTAATCGAAATTTCGGCAGGAATGGTGTTGGACTTGGTTTCAATAATGTGCTGCGCCTCTTCATACGCAAATCGCTGATCGGAATAAATTACGGTGCGACCAAACCACTGGTTTACTACTTCAGCTTTGGCATTGATTTCAAAAACAGCCGAGAATGTATATTTTTCTTCGTGCGGACGCAACGAACAAGCAAAATTAGACAATACTTCTGGCAACATCGGAACCACCCGGTCTACTAAGTAAACTGATGTGGCACGATTATAGGCTTCATCATCTAAAGCTGTGCCTTCTTGTAGGTAATAGGATACATCGGCAATGTGAATTCCAATCTCATAATTTCCATTTTCCAACACCTGAAACGATAAAGCATCATCAAAATCTTTAGCATCTTTAGGATCAATAGTATAGGTGAGCACCTGGCGCATGTCTCGCCTATTTTTTATTTCGCTTTCCTGAATTGACGTATCCAATTGTTCGGCATAAGCCTCAACTTCTGGTGGAAAATCATAAGGCAATCCATATTCAGCTAAAATAGCATGAATCTCAGTGTTGTGTTCACCTGGTTTTCCTAATACTTGAATTACAGATCCAAATGGGCTATCGGCTTTTTTAGGCCAATCTTCAATTTTTACCACCACCACATCACCTTGTTCAGCTTCGCCAATTTTGGCTAATGGAATAAAAATATCGGTATACATTTTGGGATTGGCTGTGCTCACAAAAGCAAAATTCTTTTGGATGTCAATCACGCCAACAAATTCTGATTTGGCACGTTCCAAAATTTCAATCACTTCTCCTTCAGGTTTTTTACCTCTTCGGCGATTGTAGACATAGACTTTTACTTTGTCTTTGTCTAACGCGTGATTTAAATTTGGGGTGGGAATAAAGACATCATCTTCAAAATCAGGACTAATAAAATAAGCTGTTTTTCGAGTAGTCATGTCAATAATTCCTTCGTAGTAATCTTGACTGACTGCTTTTACTAAGTATTTTCCGGGCTCAGTTTCTATAATTACTTTTTGAGCGGCTAGAACCTTTAAATCGAGTATAATTTCGTTTCTACTTTTGGTGTCGGTAACTTCTAAAACAGCTGCTATTTGTTTGTAATTAAACGATTTATTCGCGTTTTGAGAGAGTATTTTTAGAATTTTTTCGGAAAAGGATTTTGGTTTTTTTCCTAGTTTATGCGGTTTCTTTTTCATGAGGTCTTTTCAATCAGGTTTGAAAATTACAAATAAAGCGAGTAGCAAGCTATCTTATACAGGAGAATTAGTATAAAAATAACTTTTCATGTAAAGAATCTCCAGCGATAGTTTACTCTTTAGTTATAAAAAGGTTAGCTACCTATATTTTTAAAAACACTAAAAATCTAATTTTAGAATAGTTTTAAACATCTAGTAAAAACAACAAAAATAAATTGAAATTAATTTTTAAAATATGGTGGTTATTATGGTGTGTTCATAAGGCTAATAAAATTACTTTTCTTTACTTGTATTTTACGTTATAGTAAGTTAATAAAGGGTTATCAACACGAAATTAACTAAACAATCACTTGATTTTAAGCTATTTTTAAATTTCTTTAAACAGCTGTTAATAAGTAAAAATAATCTAGTTTTGTAAATAAGTTAATACTGAGTTTTATGTGAATAAATAGGTGTTTTTTGGGTATAACTAAACAATAAATTCCACAAACTTTTGTTGTTTTTTTGGTTTGCATTTTGGATTACATATTTTTAAAACACAAACAAGAAAAAGTTCTATTTTTCTATTTTTAGTTATGAACAAAAACCGTTTAATAAACCATAATTAAAAATCAACCACTTAGAAAAATTATTAACATTTACTTTTTACAATTTAAAAAACACCACACCATGAAAATTGCCATCGGAAACGACCACGCCGGACCTGCATACAAACAAGCCATTGTGGCTCATTTAGAAAAACTAGGTCACGAAATCATCAATCATGGAACCGACAGTTTTGATAGTGTAGATTATCCCGATTTTGGGCATTTAGTAGCCAAAGATGTGGCCCATAAAGTTGTTGATTTTGGCATCATCATTTGCGGATCAGGCAACGGAATTGCCATGACAGCCAACAAACACCAATCCATTCGTGCCGCTTTGTGTTGGACGAAAGAAATTGCTTTTTTAGCCCGCACTCACAACGACGCAAATGTACTGAGTATTCCCGCTCGATTTACCGCTATTCCCCAAGTGATAGAAATGGTAGACACCTTTTTACAAACACCATTTGAAGGAGGCCGACACGCACAACGGGTAGATAAAATTTCCTGTTAAACCAGGTAAATGGAAAGGTATTTTTCATTTTTGCAATTCACCCATATCGTTTTTGGTACAATCGGTTTTTTGTTTGGTTACTTGGCTTTATTTAGTAAAAAAGGAAGTTATCTCCATAAAAAATCGGGAATTATTTTTGTGTTTTCAATGGTTTTCAGTGTTTTACTTTCGATATTTATTACCTTCATACCGAAACACGAAAATCTATTTTTAGTGTTGATTGGATGTTTCACCATTTATTTGGTTTTTTCTGGTTTTCGCGCTTTGCAATTTAAAACTAAGTCCATTTCTCTACTGGATAAAATCATGAGCTGCAGCCTTTTTTTTGTAGGTTTATTTATGTGTATGCAAGCAGTGGTTAGGGCAATTTATTCACAAAAACTGAATTTGCTTTTTCTTTTTTTTGGAGCAACCTGCTTATTACTTAGTTGGGCTGATTATCGATTTTATAAACAAGTAAAATTAAATTATTTAACCCAGCATATTTCTCGAATGATTGGTGGATTAATTGCAGCAACTACAGCATTTATTGTGGCAGGTTTACATTTAACACAACCTCTTTTTTGGATAGTACCCACTTTGCTTGGTACTTTTTTTATTCGGTATAACATAAAAAAACACGCTACTTCAAACCCTTCATCTTCATGAATTCTATTCAATTTATTTCGCAAAAAATAACTGCGCCTGCGCAATCCATTCAAAACACCCTTTCTCTGTTGCAGGACGATTGCACGATTCCATTTATTGCGCGCTACCGAAAAGACCAAACCGGTAATTTAGATGAGGTAATCATCGAACAAATTGCTCAAGCCAACAAAGAATACGAGGCTATTTGTAAACGCAAAGAAACGGTTCGAAAAGCCATCGAAGAGCAAGGACAACTTACGGTAGAACTGGCCAAAAAATTAGAAAACAGTTTTGACTTACAAGAAATAGAAGATTGGTATTTGCCCTTTAAAAAGAAGAAAAAAACTAAGGCAGATGTGGCGCGTGAAAACGGCTTAGAACCCTTGGCTAAAATTATTTTTTCGCAGCAAAACCAAGCCATCGATATTGTTGCCAACCAATACCTAAACCAAAACATCCGAAACGAAGACGAAGCCCTGCAAGGTGCCCGCGACATCATTGCCGAGTGGATCAACGAGAATGTGTACATCCGAAAACAATTGCGACGCATGTACCAACGAAAATCCAGTATCAGCACCAAACAAGTGAAGTCTAAAAAATCGGAGGAAGAAAAGGCAGAAGTCCAACAAAATGCCCAAAAATACCAGCAGTATTTTGAGTGGTCGGAACTGCTTTCCAAAGCACCTGCGCACCGTTTGTTGGCGATGCTTCGGGCCGAAAACGAAGGGTTTATTAAGCTTAAAATTGAAGTAGATCCCGACGAAGCTTTTCACTTGATTGCGGCACAATTTATTACAAAAGACAACGAAACCACGCCGCATTTGGTCATGGCAATCGAAGACAGTTTCAAACGCTTGTTGGCACCCGCCATTTCAAACGAAGCGTTACAAGAAGCCAAAACCAAAGCTGATCTCAATTCGATTCAGGTATTTTCGGCTAATTTAAGCCAGTTGTTGTTGGCGGCACCTTTGGGTGAAAAGCGCATTTTAGGCATTGATCCCGGATTTCGAAGTGGCTGCAAAGTGGTTTGCTTGGACGAAAAAGGCGATTTGTTGTACAACGAAACCATTTATCCTCACGCGCCGCAAAACGAAAGTGCGATGGCGATGAAAAAAATACGTTCCATGGTGAATGCTTATGGAATTGAAGCCATTGCCATAGGCGACGGAACAGCCTCTCGAGAAACCGAATTTTTCATCAAAAAAATCGCCTTTGACAAGGCGATAGAAGTATTTGTGGTGAGTGAGGCCGGCGCTTCGGTGTATTCAGCATCCAAAATTGCTCGCGAGGAATTTCCTAATTATGACGTCACGGTACGAGGAGCGGTTTCTATTGCTCGCCGTCTATCAGATCCTTTGGCCGAGTTGGTCAAAATTGATCCCAAAGCCATAGGAGTTGGTCAATATCAACACGACGTCGACCAAACCAAGCTCAAAGAGGAACTCGATACTACCGTAGTGCGCTGTGTGAATTCGGTGGGAATCAATGTAAATACCGCCAGCAAACACTTGTTGAGTTATGTGAGTGGCATTGGCGAAAAATTGGCCGAAAACATTGTTCAGTACCGAAGTGAAAACGGGCCATTTACCAGCCGCAGTCAACTTAAAAAAGTACCGCGATTGGGCGAAAAAGCCTACCAACAAGGCGCGGCTTTTATTCGCATTCACCAAGCCAAAAACCCGTTAGACAATTCGGCAGTGCACCCAGAAGCTTATCCGATAGTAGAAAAAATAGCCAAAGATTTGGGTGTTTCGGTACAAGAATTAATTGCCAATAAAGCCAAAACCAGCAGCATTCAACCCGCTAATTACACCACACCCGAAATTGGGATTTTGGGATTAAAAGACATTCTCAAAGAATTGGAAAAACCAGGTTTAGATCCCAGAAAATCGGCCCAGGTTTTTGAATTTGATCCACAGATTCAAACCATTAAAGACGTGCGTGCTGGTATGATCTTGCCTGGCATTGTCAATAACATTACTAATTTTGGTTGCTTTGTCGCGATAGGCATCAAAGAAAGTGGTTTGGTACACATTTCGCAACTCAAAGAAGGATTTGTATC
>VEQT01000039.1 GCA_018883065.1 Flavobacterium sp. | reverse complement strand
GTGTAGAGGTGTTGGATTCCGTCAAAAAAATAAAACCCGAGATTCCTATGGTGATGATTTCTGGTCACGGTGACATGGAAACCGCCATTCAAACCATGCGCATGGGCGCCTTTGATTACATCTCCAAACCCCCCGATTTAAATCGGTTGTTGAATACGGTGCGCAATGCCTTAGATAAAAAACAATTGGTGGTTGAAAACACAATTTTGAAAAAAATGGTGAGCCAACAATTTGAGATGATTGGCCATTCGGCACCCATAGAAAATATTAAAAACATCATTGCCAAAGTGGCTCCCACCGAGGCCCGTGTGCTCATTACGGGTGCCAACGGAACCGGTAAAGAATTGGTGGCGCGCCAATTGCATGCACAAAGTGAACGCGCTGCAGCTCCGCTCATTGAAGTAAATTGCGCGGCCATTCCTTCGGAATTAATCGAAAGCGAATTGTTTGGCCATGTGAAAGGTGCGTTTACCTCGGCCGTAAAAGACCGAGCCGGAAAATTTGAAGCTGCCGATGGCGGAACCTTATTTTTGGATGAAATTGGCGACATGAGTTTATCGGCCCAAGCCAAAGTGCTGCGTGCCTTGCAAGAAAGCATGATTACACGTGTGGGCGCCGACAAAGACATTCGTGTCAATGTGCGCGTGATTGCAGCAACCAACAAAGACCTGAAAAAAGAAATTGAAGCCGGCCGTTTCCGCGAAGATTTATACCACCGCTTGGCCGTGATTCTCATTCCAGTTCCCACGCTCAATGATCGCCGAGATGATATACCGTTACTGCTTTCGCATTTTGCGGCCAAGATTGCCCAGGAACAAGGCAATGCGCCCAAGGGATTTTCCCCAGCTGCCATCGAATTGCTTCAGGCTTATGATTGGACAGGAAACATCCGAGAATTGCGCAATGTGGTAGAGCGATTAATCATTTTGGGAGGAAACGAAATTTCGGCCGATGACGTTACGCTGTTTGCCGCCAAATAAAATAACGAGCAGGAATACCTGCGCTACAAATTAAAATGAATTTAAAAAAAATACATCCTCAACTGCAACAAGCCCTCCTAGAAAATGGTTTGACCGAAGCCAATGACTTGCAGCTCGAAACCTACTCGACCATTAAAAGTGGGGTAGATGCCGTGGTGCAATCGGGACCTACCTCGGGCAAAACAACAACCTTGGTGCTTCATGTGTTGCAACGCTTAGACAAAGCCCAAGGCGAAAGTACGCGCGCGCTGGTTTTGGTGCACGACCGTGACCACGTAATCGAAACTGTCAATCTGTTTAAAACGCTAGGCAACTATATGGATTTGCGCGTGTTTGGCGTGCACGAAAAAGGCGATACCGATTTTGACAAAAACCACATTTCGCTTGGAATAGATGTGTTGGTGGGCACACCCAATAAAATCAACCACTTGTTTTCGTCGGCGGGGTTCAACATGAATACCGTTAAACTTTTTGTGGTCGATGATGCCGATGTGCAATTCCGCAACCGCATGGATACCGTGATTCAGCGTTTAGCGATGAGCATCGAAAAAACACAAAAATTATTTTTTACTAGGGCCATTACCGAACGGGTAGAAGTTTTGGCTGAAAAGATTATGATCGAACCCGTATATTTTGAAACAGAAGATTAACTAAATACTAAAAATGGGACTAATTAAAATTTTCTCGGGAAGCGAAATTTTGGCTTACGGATTAAAAGAAAAACTAGAAGAAAAAGAAATTGAAGTAGTCATGAAAGACAACATCCAATCGGGCCGTTTGGCTGGCTTTGGCACGTCTGATTTGGCGGTAGAATTATTCATTCAAGAAAAAGAATATGGCAAAGCCCATCCGGTGCTTGAAGAATTTCGCCTCAGTATATAACACCTGATCTCAATCGATGATTACAGTAAACGATATTTCCGTTCAATTTGGCGGAACCACCTTATTTAGCGACGTTTCCTTTGCGATCAATGAAAACGACAAAATCGCGCTCATGGGCAAAAATGGCGCCGGAAAATCAACTTTGTTGAAGATTATTTCGGGTCAAAGCAAACCGTCTACAGGCGCTATTTCGGCACCCAAAGATGCGGTAATTGCCTATTTGCCTCAGCATTTGCTCACCAAAGACAATCTTTCGGTTTTTGACGAAACGGCCAAAGCCTTTGCCGAGATTTTCGAAATGAAAAAAGAGATTGACGAAATCAATGAGCAGCTTACCATTCGCACCGATTACGAAAGCGATGCCTACATGAAACTCATTGAGCGTGTATCAGAATTGAGCGAGAAGTTTTATGCCATCGAAGAAATCAATTACGAGGCTGAGGTAGAAAAGGTGTTGAAAGGTTTGGGTTTTGAACGCGAAGATTTTACACGACCCACCTCAGAGTTTTCGGGAGGTTGGCGCATGCGCATCGAATTGGCTAAAATTTTGTTGAAAAAACCCGATCTCATTTTGCTCGATGAGCCCACCAACCACATGGATATTGAAAGCATCCAATGGTTGGAGGATTTCTTGATCAATTCGGCCAAGGCTGTGGTAGTCATTTCGCACGACCGGGCTTTTGTCGATAACATCACCAACCGCACCATCGAAGTAATCATGGGCCGTATTTACGACTACAAAGCCAAGTATTCGCATTATTTGGAACTGCGTAAAGACCGTCGTGCGCATCAGCAAAAAGCCTATGAAGAGCAGCAAAAAATGATTGCCGAAAACATGGAATTCATTGAGCGGTTTAAGGGGACTTATTCTAAAACCTTACAAGTACAATCGCGGGTAAAAATGCTTGAGAAATTAGAGTTGGTTGAGGTCGATGAAGTTGATACTTCGGCTTTGCGACTTAAATTTCCGCCCTCACCCCGCAGTGGACAGTATCCGGTGGTGGTGAACGAATTGTCTAAATCCTATGGCGATCATGTGGTGTTTAAAGATGCCAATATGGTTATTGAACGCGGCCAAAAAGTGGCTTTTGTTGGGAAAAACGGCGAAGGAAAATCAACCATGATCAAAGCCATTATGGGCGAAATTGATTTTCAAGGCAAACTGGAAGTAGGGCACAACGTGCAAATTGGGTATTTTGCCCAAAATCAGGCCTCGTTGTTGGACGAAAATCTATCGGTTTTTGAAACCATTGACCAAATTGCTGTAGGGGATATCCGATCTAAAATCAAGGATTTATTGGGCGCTTTTATGTTTGGTGGGGACGACGTGACTAAAAAAGTAAAAGTGCTTTCGGGTGGCGAAAAAACACGTTTGGCTATGATTAAATTGTTGTTGGAACCGGTCAACGTTTTAATACTCGATGAGCCCACCAATCACTTGGACATGAAAACCAAAGACATCATAAAGGACGCGCTCAAAGATTTTGATGGCACCTTAATTTTAGTCTCGCACGATCGTGATTTCTTGGACGGTTTGGCCGAAAAAGTGTTTGAATTTGGCCAAAAACGCGTGAAAGAACACTTTGAAGACATCAAAGGATTCTTGGCCCACAAAAAAATGGAAAGCTTACGCGAGATCGAAAAGAAATAGATTTGCCTATTTTCAAATAAAAAACCCGTCAAACAAGCGCTTGACGGGTTTTCTTTTTAAGAGAAGAAAATTATTCTTTCACAAAACGGATGCGCTTTTGCCCATTGATTTCGGCAATATAAACGCCCGAAGTTAAATTGGCGATATCAATTGAGGTACGGTTGCTAAAGTCAGCCTGTTGAGTTAAAATTAATCGGCCAGCTAAATCAAAAACACGCACAGCAGAAATGGCTGTTTTGCCCTGAATTGCCAGTGTTGCAGCAGCTGGATTTGGATACACACTAAATTGTTGATTGGCAAATGTGGCCGCGCTTAAAGGAATTCCGCCCCAGTTGGAGTTATCGCCGGTGAGCGCAAAATTATTGAGTTGGCCATCATAAGCAAAATTTTCATCGTTGAGTGTGCTGATGCCCGTGTTGGTTCCGTAGGCCGTTCCTTGGTTAAATTTATAATACAACATCAAATTGTTTTCAAATCCTGGATTGGCTATTTCTCCTGCTCCATTGGCCATAATTGCACTAATGTCAGAGGCAGTAAGCGCTTTATTCCATAAACTCACTTCGTCCATGTATCCGCGGTGGTACCAATCATAGCTTTGAAATTGAATCAATCCAATTTTAAACGTGCTGTTATTATTGGCTGGCGCTGATCCTGATGCCGAAATACTATTCACCAGTGTAGCTCCTTGGTACAGCTGAAGTGCTGTTCCGGTATACACAAGAAAGAAATGATTCCATTGATCAAGAATTAACCCATTGTACACAATAGTGTATTGAATTCCAGCCGAATTCCGAAAACGTGCTTCAATTGTATCAAATGAAAGTTGAATCAAGTAGAAATCAAAATTGGCTTCGTTTCGGTAGCCAAGTAAGCCGTTAAATGCAGGGAATCCAGGAAATGCATTGGTTGGATATACCTTGCAGCTCATGCTAATGGTATTTTTATTGGCCAAGATATTTTCAGAACCAGCAACATCTATAAAATCGTCGATTCCATCAAAATCCAAGTAATTGTCTTGCGCAAATCCGCTGCAGGAGGCAAGAATGAGTGCAGAAAAGAGTAATTTTTTAATCATAACAAATGTGTTTAGTTTTCACAAACATACACATTTCCTTTTGTTGGATTTATAAATTTTTTACAACAACTTTCTAATCATGCATTTACCAAAGGGTTTTGACTTTTGTTTAAATAAAGTAAAAACGATGATTATACTTCAGATAAGCCCGTATTTATAATTCAAATAGGCACTCAATTGCCTTATATTTGCTGCTTTAAATTAACATGATAAACCTATCTCAATACACCAAAGAATTTCGTTACAACATTCAGTTGGCCTATCCGGTTATACTGGGTATGTTGGGGCATACCTTGATTGGAATTGTCGATAACATTATGGTGGGCAAGCTCGGAACAACACAATTGGCTGCAGTTTCTTTGGGTAATTCCATACTATTTGTAGCCATGTCATTGGGTATTGGGTTTTCAACTGCAATTACGCCCATTGTTGCCGAAGCTGAGGGAGAAAAAGATGAAGCAAAAATCAAATCGGCTTTCCAACATGGACTTTTGTTGTGTACGATCTTGGGTGTTTTTTTATTTCTTACTGTGGTGATTGCCAAACCGCTCATGGAATTGCTCCAACAACCAAAAGATGTCATTGATTTAGCAAAACCTTATTTGGATTGGGTGGCTTTTTCGTTGGTTCCGTTAATCATTTACCAGGGCTATAAACAATTTGCCGATGGCTTATCGCTCACCAAATATTCTTTGTATGCGATTGTGATGGCCAATGTAGTGCATGTTTTTTTTAATTATGTGCTCATTTACGGAATATGGATTTTCCCCAAGTTGGGTACCCAAGGTGCAGCTATTGGCACTGTGATTTCGCGTATTTTGATGGTGGTTTTTATGCATGTTTTGTTGCGCTATTCAACTCGACTAAAACCGTATTTTAGTGGGTTTTCATGGAAGGCAATTCAACGACAAATGGTGGTAAAATTGGTGCGATTGGGTTTTCCTTCGGCGATGCAGATGTTATTTGAAGTGGTCTTGTTTACCGCCGGTATATGGTTGTGTGGCATGTTGGGTAAAACCAGTCAAGCGGCCAATCAAATTGCTTTAAGTATGGCTTCAATGACCTTTATGTTTGCCATGGGACTTAGTGTGGTTTCTATGATCCGTGTGAGCAATTTCAAAGGGATGCACGATTACAAAGGATTAATTGTGGTGGCTCGTTCCATTTTTTTATTGGCCATTATTTTAGAAATAATTTTTGCTCTATTTTTTATTTTACTGCACAAGCAATTGCCCTATTTGTTTTTGGATATGAGCCATTCAGATCAGTTTTTGGACAACATAGAAGTAATTGCAATAGCTTCAAAGTTGTTACTCGTTGCTGCACTTTTTCAGATTGCCGACGGCATACAAGTTGTTGTGCTGGGCGCTTTGCGTGGGTTACAAGATGTAAAAATTCCCATGTACCTCACCTTTGTAGCCTATTGGCTCATCGGTTTTCCAACGTCATATATCTTGGGATTTTACACTTCATTAGAAGCAGTTGGTGTTTGGATTGGATTATGCGCCGGATTAACCGCGGCTGCTTTATTTTTGTATCTTCGTTTTGTTGCGGTAACTAAAAAATTAGTTGCACAACACAATCATTAACATTAAATACCCAACTATGATTATTCTTTTTATTTTAGGCGTTATATTACTGATCTTGAGTTATTCACTCAAACCAACCCATTCTTCCTATTCAAAATATGCGCAATTACTTAAAATTTCGGGTATAGCATTACTAGTATTGGGATTGTTTTCGTCTATGTTTAAGCAAATTGATGCTGGACGAGTGGGTGTAAAATCCTTATACGGAAATGTTGAAAACGGCATTCTTAGCAGTGGACTTCACCTAATAAATCCACTTTTGACGGTTACCGAATTTGATATCCAAACCCAAAATTATACGATGTCAGCGATTCACTCCGAAGGTGCACAAGAAGGCGATGATGCCATTCGCGTATTATCCAATGATGGACTAGAAGTGGTTATTGATTTAACTGTATTGTACCGCATTTCGCCCGAATCGGCACCCAAAATTTTCAAACAAATAGGGGAGAATTACAACGACAAAATTGTACGACCAGTTACCCGAACCCGAATTCGAGATAACGCAGTTTATTATGATGCCGTGGCTTTGTATTCAACCAAACGCAACGAGTTTCAACAGCGTATATTTAGCAGCATTGAAGCTGATTTTAAATCAAGAGGTCTAATTTTAGAGCAGTTGCTTATTCGTAACATCAATTTACCGGCCTCAGTAAAAACCACGATAGAGAGTAAAATCAATGCCGAGCAAGAAGCACAAAAGATGCAATTTGTATTGCAAAAAGAAAAACAAGAAGCCGAACGTAAACGCGTTGAAGCACAGGGTATAGCCGATTATCAGCGCATCATTTCGGCCGGATTGTCTGATAAGCAATTGCAATACGAACAGATCAAAGCTCAAAAAGAACTGGCTGCTTCTCCCAATACCAAAATCATATTTATGGGCAAAGGTAATGCGCCTGTAATCTTATCAGACAAATAATTTAATAAAATTAGCAACATGGAATTACCTAAATTTTTATTGGGAGACAATACCGATTTTCCCGACGATATCTTCATTATACACTTGGATTATCCTCGATTTATCATCAATTTAAAAGATGACGAAGTTGAGTTTATGGAAGAAGACGAAGACCTAGACGAAGCCGAACTCAAGGCTGAAATGGAGGGTCTTATTACCCAAGCTAACGCCTTTTATGACCGCGAAATTGCCCGCTACGAAGAATAGCGATTTGCATTTTCAACTCAACTTTTTTTATTTTTGTACTCCAAATTTTAATATGATTAACTAGAATTTTGGCATGAAAAAATACGTTTTACTTTTTCTTCTTTTTGCGGCTGTAGCTAATGCGCAATCGGGCTATTACCTAAAAATCAATTTAAAAAACTGCAAGGATAGCTTGGTTTATCTTACTTTTTATCAATTTGACAAAACCCTAATTAAGGATACGTGTACGCACATCAAAAATGGGAAGATAGAATTTAAAGGAATAGGAAAATTAGACCGCGGAATCTACTCGATTGTAGGGCAGCAAAAATCAATACTGTTTGACTTTTTTATTGACGAAGAAACCCAGTTTTTAGAGCTTAAAAGTGATGCTGAGTTTATGTATGCAAAAGAACTGGTCGCTCTAAATTCCAAAAGGGAAAATGATTTTTTCAATTACATTCGTTTCATTGGTGATCAAAATCGAGAAATTGAATCGGCAATACAAGCCGCACGAGGCAAAACCAAATTAGATTCTACCGAGTTAGTTCGCACCAAACAAAAAGCGATTTCGGCCGCTATATCAGCGTATGAAGAGAATTTTTTAGTTCAGAATAAAGGGAGTTATGTGGCCTCGGTGTTGAATTTAAAAATGGATAAATTACTCAAGGACGTTCCTAAAGCATCAAATGGTCGTCCCGATAGTTTGGCCGTATTTTCGTATTACAAAAAGCACTATTGGGATGGTGTCGATTTTCAAGATGATGGAATAGTTCGTAATCCGTTTTTTGCTACCAAACTCAACAACTATTTTGAACATGTTGTGTTTCGTCATCCCGATTCGGTATCGGTTGAATTGGATCGTATGCTGAAAAAAATGAAACCCGAAACTACGATGTACAAATTGCTTTTGGGCCATTTTATTTACACGTATGAAACCTCCAAAATTATGGGGTTTGATAAGGTGTTTGTTCATTTGGCTGACACTTATTTCAAGACGGGAAAAGCCAAAGGCATCTATGAAGACGAATCGGTAGTTGATAAAATAGTGGAGCGCAGCAACAAAATGAAGCCCTTATTGATGGGCGCAGTGGCTCCAAATTTGTACATGATTAAACCCGAAAGCCACGGGCAGATAGCCCCAATGGGATTTGACAAAGCCACCACAAGTGAGGAACTTACCCAGTTATATTACACGCATCAGGCGCAACTCGAGAAAATGTACGTTACCTTACATGACATCAAAGCCGATTATTTGATTCTTTTGTTTTGGGATGTTGATTGTGGCCATTGCCAAACCGAGGTTCCTAAAATTTTGGACGAATACCATCAGTTTTTAAAAGACAAAAAAGACGTAAAAGTATATTCGGTGTATACCCAATATGATTACGAAAAATATGCAAAATACATTGCCGAACATAAATTGGATTGGATCAACGTATACGATCCAGTGCATTTAAATAACATTCGCGAGAAATATGATGTCTATTCTACACCGGTAATTTATATACTTGATAAAAATAAAGTAATCAAAGCCAAGAAAATAGGATCTGAGCAAATCAAGGACATCATCCGCAATATGGAATTGGAATATAAATTAGCGAAAAACTAATTTATGCAGTAAAATAGTGTGCGAGTACTTTTTGTGCCGCTTCAAAAGGGGAAATCTCGTTTAGCCTAACCGCTTTTTTGTATTCTTCCACTAAAGATTTACGCGCTGGATTGTCAAAGAAATGCAGATTGAGTTGTTCCTGAATAGTTTCCATCATCCAATACTGGTTTTGCTCTGCGCGGTTCGCTTCAAAATAACCAGTATGTTTCGCTTCTAGCAAATGAGAAGTAATTAACTCATACACTTCAGGAATTCCTTCCTTTGTGAGTGAACTACAACACAACACTTTGGGTTCCCAGCCCGATACTTTTGCCGGAAACAAATGCAGCGCTCGAGCAAATTCGGCGCGGGCCAGTTGTGCTTTTTTGAGGTTGTCTCCATCGGCTTTATTGATTACAATGGCATCAGCCATTTCCATAATGCCACGTTTAATGCCTTGCAACTCATCGCCTGCGCCTGCAATTTTTAACAGGAGAAAAAAATCGACCAAACTGTGTACGGCAGTTTCACTTTGTCCAACGCCAACGGTTTCTATAAGAATAGTATCAAACCCACTGGCTTCGCACAAAAGTATGGTTTCACGTGTTTTTCGGGCTACTCCGCCCAAAGTAGAACCTGCTGCCGATGGTCGAATATAAGCCATTGGATTTTTAACCAATTCTTCCATGCGGGTTTTATCCCCCAAAATACTACCATGCGATAAGGAGCTGCTGGGATCAACAGCCAAAACGGCTACTTTTTTTCCTAAACCAGTCAAATAAGTGCCAAACGCCTCAATAAAAGTGCTTTTGCCTACACCGGGTACACCTGTAATTCCAATTCGAATGGAGGTGTTGGAATAAGGCAAACATCGAGAAATGAGGTCTGCCGCCATTTCTTGGTGTTTGACTTGCGTACTTTCAATTAGTGTAATACCTTGGCTAAGTGCTGAAATATCACCAGATAAAAGCTGCTGACAGAGTGTATGTATATCAAGTGATTTTTTGCGTAAATTCTGCACCTGAACTGCTGCTTCGCGGTTAATTGCAGCAGGCATGGCTATGCCTTCTTTTTCTGATAAAGCCGATGCATTTTTTTTTGTTGAAGCCACGTTTTGCTCAATTGGTGGCGTAAAAATACATAAATTTGGAACACTAAAATGTAAGCATGAATTCAATCAATCCTAAACTTATAGCACAACTTCAACACATTGTGGGCACTGCCTATGTATTTACTGATGTTGCAACCCGTCAAAAATATGGCCATGACGAAACCGAAGATTTTGTTTTTCCACCCTCGGTTGTAGTTAAGCCAGGCACTCCTGAAGAAATTGCTCAAATTATGCAGTTGGCCAACCAATATTATACTCCGGTTACACCAATAGGTGCTCAAACCGGATTAAGCGGTGGAGCCTTGTGTGTGCAACAGGGAATTGGCTTAAGCATGGAGCGTTTCTCTAAGATTCTCGAAATAGACGAAAACAATTTACAAGTTACGGTTGAGCCGGCTGTGATTACACAAGTTCTACGCGAAGCCGTTGCCGAAAAAGGCCTTTTTTATCCGCCCGATCCCAGCAGCCAAGGCAGTTGTTGGATAGGGGGGAACGTAGCCGAAAATGCCGGTGGCGCGCGTGCGGTTAAATATGGAGTGACCAAAGATTATGTACTCAACCTAGAAGTGGTATTGCCCTCGGGGGAGATCATTTGGACGGGTGCAAATACGCTCAAGAATTCAACCGGATATAACCTTACTCAGCTACTTGTTGGTAGTGAAGGTACATTAGGGATCATTACCAAAATAGTATTGAAATTGATTCCAAAAAATAGCCATACGGTGTTAATGCTTGTGCCCTTTTACGAAGCCAAACAAGCTTGCGAAGCCGTTTCGGCAATATTCCGAGCAGGGATTGTACCAAGCGCCTTAGAATTTATGGAACGCGATGCCATTGATTGGACGTTGCGATTTATAGACGTACTTCAAGTAACCGTAAAACCCGAAGTGCAAGCGCATTTACTCATAGAAGTAGACGGCAATTACCCCGATATTTTGTTTCAAGAAGCCGAAAAAATTATGGGAGTGGTAGAGCAGTTTAGCATAGATGAGGTGCTTTTTGCTGATACTGAAGACCAAAAAAATGCCTTATGGAAAATGCGACGTTCGGTGGCCGAGGCCGTAAAAGCCAATTCGATTTATAAAGAAGAAGATACGGTGGTGCCACGCTATGAGTTGCCCAAATTATTGGAGGGAATTAAACGAATTGGCACCAAATACGGTTTTCAATCGGTGTGTTATGGCCATGCTGGCGACGGGAATTTACATGTAAATATCATCAAAGGCGACATGTCCGATGACAATTGGAATACCCAAGTTACCCGAGGGATTCGTGAAATTTTTGAATTGACTGTTTCCTTAAAAGGTACTTTGTCAGGTGAACACGGTATTGGCTATGTGCAAAAGAACTACATGGATATTGCATTTTCCAAAGCGCATTTGGAATTGATGAATCAAATTAAACGGATTTTTGATCCAAATCGCATCTTGAATCCTGGAAAAATTTTCCCAGATGAATAAAAAAACCAACAACTAAAAATGCCCCAAAAAGTCATACACTTGTTGGGGCATTTTGTTTTTAAAGGGTTACGTTTATTCTTGTACGATTACCCATTCGCCTGAATTCAATAGACTTTCGGCTTTTTTGAATTTCATGGTTTCGGTTTTTCCGCTCATCACGTGTTTCACGGTCACATTGTCGTTGCGATTAATTTTTGGTTGATCACGTACAATAGTCTCAGTTACTTGGCGGGCTTGCGTTTGACCGGCCTCTCTATTTTGTTCAGCCAACGTATCGCTGTTGGGCACTTCGTCTTTTGACGTTTTGTAGTTTTCTTTCACCTTTACCTTTTTAGCTTCTTGAACCGGAGTTGCTGTTTGTTGAGGTAAATCGCCTTTAAACAAGAATGAAATCACTTCTTTATTTACGCCATCCAACATGCTGCTGAATAAATTATAGGCCTCAAATTTATAGATGAGTAACGGGTCTTTTTGCTCGTGTACGGCCAACTGCACCGATTGTTTCAATTCGTCCATTTTGCGTAAGTGCTTTTTCCATGCTTCGTCTACAATGGCCAAGGTGATGTTTTTCTCAAAATCGGCAACCAATTGTGTTCCTCCACTTTCATAGGCCTTTTTCAAATCGGTCACTACATTCAAAGATTTTATTCCATCGGTAAATGGCACTACGATACGCTCAAACTGATTGGACACGTCTTCGTACACATTTTTGATAATCGGCATCGCCTCGCGTGCTGTACGTTCTGTTTTTTCGGTGTAGAACGCCATTGCAGCTTTGTATATTTTACCAGTGATTTCGGTATCTGACATGCGCTCGAATTCACTTTCAGAAATTGGAGATGTAATCGCAAAATAACGAATCAACTCAAACTCGAAGTTTTTGTAGTCATTGCTGTTTTTGTTCGTGCGAACAATGTTTTCGCAGGTGTCATACAACATATTGGCGATATCTACTTTCAAACGTTCTCCGTGCAAGGCATGGCGACGTCTTTTGTAAACTACTTCACGTTGTGCATTCATCACGTCATCGTATTCTAACAAACGTTTACGCACCCCGAAGTTGTTTTCTTCTACTTTTTTCTGCGCACGCTCGATTGATTTAGTCATCATCGAATGCTGAATCACTTCACCTTCTTTGAGTCCCATTCTATCCATGATTTTAGCCACACGCTCCGAACCAAATAAACGCATTAAGTTGTCTTCGAGCGACACATAAAATTGTGAGCTACCCACGTCACCTTGTCGACCCGCACGACCGCGCAACTGTCTGTCTACACGACGAGAATCATGTCGTTCGGTTCCAATGATGGCCAAACCGCCAGCTGCTTTCACCTCGGGCGATAATTTAATATCCGTTCCACGACCCGCCATATTGGTAGCAATGGTTACTACTCCCGATTTTCCGGCCTCTTCAACAATTTGTGCTTCTTGCTTGTGCATTTTGGCATTCAAAACGTTGTGTGTCACCCCACGCATTTTTAGCATTCTGCTCAATAATTCAGAAATCTCTACCGAGGTAGTTCCAATTAAAACCGGACGACCAGCTTGCGAAAGTTCGGTAACATCTTCGATTACCGCATTGAATTTTTCGCGCGTGGTTTTGTAAATTAAATCTTCTTTGTCTTTTCTGGCCATCGGACGATTGGTTGGAATTTCAACCACATCCAATTTGTAAATTTCCCAAAGTTCGCCGGCTTCTGTTACTGCTGTTCCGGTCATACCCGCCAATTTGCTGTACATTCTAAAGTAGTTTTGCAAAGTTACCGTAGCAAAAGTTTGGGTTGCGGCTTCGATTTTCACGTTTTCTTTGGCCTCAATCGCTTGATGTAATCCGTCTGAATAACGACGTCCGTCCATGATACGTCCGGTTTGTTCGTCAACAATGAGGATTTTGTTGTCCATAATCACATATTCAACGTCTTTTTCAAACAAAGTATACGCTTTCAATAATTGGGTGAGGGTATGGATGCGCTCACTTTTAATTGAGAAATCTTGAAACAACTTCTCTTTTTCTTCGGCTTCGGCATCTTTTTCCAAGTTCATTTTTTCGATGCGGGCAATTTCAGTACCAATATCGGGCAACACAAAGAAGTTGCCGTCGGTGTCCGAAGATAAAAATTTGATTCCGTTGTCGGTCAATTCTACTTGGTTGTTTTTTTCTTCAATCACAAAGTACAAGGCTTCATCAATCACATGCATCTCCCGGTTGTTGTCTTGCATGTATTGATTTTCTGTTTTTTGCAACAATTGCTTCATCCCTTCTTCACTTAAGAATTTAATAAGGGCTTTGTTTTTGGGTAAACTTCTGAAGGCGCGCAACAAGTTGAATCCACCGTCTTTGGTGTTGCCTTCTTTGATGAGGCGTTTGGCTTCGGTTAAGAAACCGTTGCTCAATTGGCGTTGTAAGTTGACTAGGTTTTCAATTTTAGGTTTCAATTCATTAAACTCATGACGGTCGCCTTGTGGTACCGGTCCAGAGATAATCAAAGGCGTACGGGCATCATCAATCAATACCGAATCGACCTCATCGACAATGGCAAAATTGTGTTTGCGTTGCACCAAATCTTCGGGTGAATGCGCCATATTGTCGCGCAAATAGTCGAAACCAAATTCGTTGTTGGTTCCGTAGGTAATGTCGGCATCATAGGCTTTTTTACGGCCTTCGGAGTTGGGTTGGTGGTTATCAATGCAATCTACCGTCAAACCATGAAACTCAAAAAGAGGCGCTTTCCAGGTGCTATCACGTTTGGCCAAGTAATCATTCACGGTTACCAAATGCACGCCATTTCCGGTAAGCGCATTCAAGTATAAAGGCAAGGTAGCTACTAACGTTTTTCCTTCTCCGGTTTGCATTTCTGAGATTTTACCCGAGTGCAATACCATTCCACCGATCAGTTGCACATCGTAGTGCACCATGTCCCAGGTGATTTCTTTTCCGGCTGCATTCCATGAATTGGCCCAAATGGCTTGGTCCCCGTTTAACGTAATGTAGGTTTTGGTTGCAGATAATTCACGATCTTTAGCCGTAGCGGTTACTGCAAGTGTGCTATTTTCTTTAAAACGACGTGCAGTTTCTTTGACCACAGCAAAGGCCTCTGGCAAGATGTCATTTAATACTTTTTCGGATATTTCGTAGGCCTCTTTTTCAAGAGCATCAATTGAGGCGTAGATGTCCTCGCGTTGATCAATGTCAGATACCGTTTCAGCTTCGGCTTTAAGCGTAGCTATTTTGTTGTCTTTCTCGGCACGTGCGGCTTGTATTTTGGCTTTAAATTCGGCTGTTTTGGCGCGTAATTCATCATGTGAAAGTTGTTGTAAAACAGATTCAAATGCCAGCGCTTTGTTTAAACTTCCTTGAAGGGCTTTCACGTCTTGTTGTGATTTATCTCCTACAAAAAGCTTTAATATGTTGTTGATGAAACTCATAATATGGGTGGTAATTTCGTAAATTTTAAAGTGGTCAAATTTAGATAAAAAAAAAGCCTCACAGGAGACTTTTCAATTGTTTTTAACTAATTTTTTTAATATTCATCCTCGTTCCAAAGATAATCTTCGTCGGTTGGATAATCGGGCCAAATTTCCTCCATCGATTCGTAGATTTCACCTTCATCTTCAATAGATTGCAAGTTTTCTACCACTTCTAATGGAGCGCCAGCTCTGATTGCATAATCAATCAATTCATCTTTGGTCGCAGGCCAAGGCGCATCGCTCAAATAAGAGGCTAATTCTAATGTCCAATACATCTTTGTTTTGTTTAATTTTATGCAAAAATAAATTTTTTACTCAAAAAGCCAAGTAATTGTTGATTTATTTTTTAATAGATTAATAATGTGTTAGTTAGAGTTAAAAAATAGGTGAAAATTAGTCCGTAAATAAGCTGCTAATTTCTTATTTTCTGGGAATCCATTTTATTTCATTGGCACCCAATTCGACCGATAATTTTCTCGCTAAAACAAAAAGGTAATCCGACAACCTATTCAAGTAGGCTAGTGCCAATGGATGCACTTCTTCATATTGATTTAAATGCACGGCCAATCGTTCTGCACGACGGCAAATACAGCGTGCAATGTGGCAATGCGAAACGGTTGGGTGACCACCGGGTAAAATAAAATGAGTCATGGGCGCCAAACTATTTTCCATACGGTCCATTTCGTTTTCAAGAAACGTAATATCATCTGAAATGATGCCTAGATTTTGTAGACGCGCCGTTCCGTTTTTCAATACCTCTTTATCGGGAGGAGTAGCCATAATGGCTCCGATTGTAAATAACCGATCTTGAATTTCTAGTAGCGTAGGAATATGATTTTCATCAATTTTCAGATCACGCAGTAAGCCAATGTACGAATTCAATTCATCCACCGTACCGTAACTTTCAATGCGAATGTGGTCTTTGTTGACTCTCGTTCCACCAAATAAGGCAGTGGTTCCAGCATCGCCAGTTTTTGTATATATTTTCATAAAATTCCAATTTTATAAATACCAAATTCCATCCCGAAACTTCGGGACCAAAATCAAAAATCAAAAATCCAAAATTAACAATCGTTAATCAACTCGTTTTCGTGTCACTCTCAATCAAACCATCACGTAAGCGAATCACCCGGTGGGCGTAAGCAGCAATTTCTTCTTCGTGTGTAACCAAAATTACCGTATTGCCTTGGGCGTGAATGTCACCAAATAATTTCATGATTTCAACCGAGGTTTTGCTGTCTAAATTTCCAGTGGGTTCATCGGCCAAAATAATCGAAGGGGAATTGACCAACGCTCTTGCTATGGCTACCCGTTGGCGTTGACCTCCTGACAATTGGTTGGGTTGGTGATCCATTCGGTCGGCTAAATTTACTTGTGTCAACACTTCAGTGGCGCGCTTGTTCCGATCGGCTTTGGCGTAACCAGCATAAATCATGGGCAAAGCAACGTTATCGAGTGCAGTTGTTCGCGGCAATAAATTAAATGTCTGAAACACAAAGCCGATTTCTTTGTTGCGTATTTCGGCCAATTCATCGTCGTGCATTTGACTCACGTCTTTTCCGTTCAAAATATAAGTACCCGAAGTAGGCGTGTCTAAACATCCGAGCAAATTCATTAAGGTTGATTTACCTGAACCAGAAGGTCCCATTAAGGCCACGTATTCGCCTTTATTTATTTGTAAATCAATGCCTTTTAGTACGTAGACAATTTCGTTGCCCAGTACAAAATCACGTTTGATATTGCTAATTTGAATAAGCGGATTGGCCATAAAGTATTTTGATTTTGTTTACTTATTTTGGACGCCTAAAGTACAAAAGTGTTTCTGTTTTTTGGCGAATTAACAACGTATTGTGAAATGTTCTTTTTCTTGTTCAGTCCGAAAAAACACCAATCCCCACTGAAAGGTATCAATCGTTACCGTTACTTTCGGATGGTTTTTTATTATTTCCCAGGCTTCCTCCATGCCAGCTGACCAATGAATGTCATCAAAAATCCAAACAGTATCATTGGTTGTTGTTGGTAATAATAGGTTGAAATAATCTATCGTGGCTTTTTTGGAATGATTGCCGTCAAAGTAGATAAAGTCAATGGTTTCAGGTTTCAGGTTTTTTAAATAGGATTCAAATTCGGTATTCACAAATGTAATGTTGGAATTTGGTCCCGAAGTTTCGGGATGGAATTTGGAATTTTGAAAATTTTCATTCGCAGTAGCTGAGGTGTTTGGACAGCCTTCTAGTGTAGTGATCTTTGCTGTTGGATTACCCAAGGCGAGGGCGGCTGTTCCCAAACCTACTGAAGTGCCAATTTCTAGGATGTATTCGGGTTGTAGATACTTTACAATTCTATAAAGTAATTGTGCTCTTTTTGCTGAAATACCCGCTTTTTTGGCAATTTGATTGATCGCGCGGATGTTACTTTTGAATACTTTTGAGCCTGCTCCAAAATCAGTTACCTCAATAGTTGATTTATTTTCCAACAGTAATTTTCTGTGATCTTTCAAATGGGCATATTCTGCATATTGCTTTTTATCATACAAACATTGGGTTACCAAGTTAAACACAAAAGGAGAGTGTACTCCATGTTCGTTTTTGGATTGCCAAAGGTATCTTAAATATGATTTCAAAAAAGGTGACAATTATTAGGATATTAATTGGCGTATAATACGTGAATACAATAATTTTTCCACAAATATAGGTATCGCTTAACAATATTTTTATTCAGAAATTCTTGAATTTATTTAACTAAAATTTTGAGTTTAATTTTTACTCGATAAAAAGTTACATAAGGATTTAAATTTATTCAAATACTATTTAATTTTACCCGTATTTACTTTTTTTTATATTAAATTAAACCAATTCCTATTTATTTGTCTATTACTACAGCCAAATTAACATCATATTTTATTTATGAAATATCAAGCGATTAAATCTATCATTTTTATCCTATTCTATTTTCAATCTAATACAACCATAGCTCAAGTCACAACACAATGGGGGCCTGATGGTTTTGTGAAAATAAATGAAGGGTCAGGTGGTTTTTTTGCAGATTTGGATTTAGCGGATAGATTTAGTAGAGATCATGATCAAGCAGGTGATGTAAATGGCGATGGAATTATAGATTTAGTGGTTGGTGCAAGATCTGATGATGATGGTGCACTTGATGCAGGAGCAGTTTATATTCTTTTTATGAATCACAATGGTACTGTTCAATTCAATCAAAAAATTTCAATGCTTGAGGGAGGGTTTACAGATGTACTAAATGAAGGTAATTTTTTTGGCTATGGTGTTGCAGGAATAGGAGATTATGACGGAGATAACATTCCAGATATTGCAGTATCAGCACCAGTTCCTCCCAATAGAGCAATATATATTATTCATTTAAATGCAAATGGTACAGTAAAAAATTTCGTAAAAAATTCAAACATCACCGCTCAAGGATTGACTGCTGTAGGTGATTTAAATAATGATGGTCGCATAGATTTGGTTGCATGTGATCCTGGTTCAGATATTGATGGCACAGATATAGGCGCTATTCGGATTCTTTTTCTTAATTCTAATTCTCAAATCATGCCTGCACAAACGGTACTTATAAATCCTTCAAATGGGGGTTTTGGAAATGGATTGGTAGCAGGAGATCAATTTGGTGGAAGAGAAGTTGCAATGTTAGGTGATATTGATAATGATGGTACGAAAGAAATGGCTGTTGGCGCATTTATGTCAGATGGAGGCAAAGGGGCCGTCTGGATATTATCACTTGATAACACAACTCATCATGTGGTTTCCAAAATAAAAATTGCAGAAGGATTAAATGGTTTTTCGGATAGTTTAACTGCTGAGTCTAATCCGAATGGTACTCTTGGAGCTAACTTTGGTCATGCAATGTGCTCTGTAGGAGATTTAAATGGCGATGGAACGCCAGATCTGATGACTGGGGCTAATCAACAATATGAAGGATATGGCTATATTTTGTATTTAAATCCAGATAAAACAGTAAAAACGTATACTAGAATAAATAACCTAGATGGTGGATTTGGTTTGGTTTTAGAACCTGAAGAGCGGTTTTCTCGTTCAATTTCATTTATAGGTGATTTAAGAGGGGACGGAACCATAGCTGTAAATTATGGAGGAGGTGCAGGAAATACAGGAACATTGTATTTGTTATTTTTTAAACCATGTAGTTTTACCCAACAGGAATCAAATTACCATTGGATTGGTGGCAATACATTGTTTAGTAATTGGGATAACACTATGCAAACCCTAAGCAGTGCAGCATTAACATTCGAGCAATGTACTTTTAAAGCGTTTGAAAATGACGCGGCTAGTATTGATTATAATGCATCTGACGGAAGATGTATCTGTAAGGATCAAAACGCAGTATTAACCCAAACTGATGAAACTACTGTTGCCTATTCAAATTCTTGTTATAGTGGATTGCTGAATGTTCACTCTAATTCAGGGAATTTTATAGACGAGTTGAAGGTTTACCCTAATCCTGTTCACGAAATTTTAAATGTAAAAACAGCTCAATCGTTACTTGTTAAACCAATAAAAATTGAAATTTTTACATTATTAGGTAATCGGGTTCTAGAACTACCAATCAATTCAGAAGAAAGTAAAATTGACTTCTCATATTTTCCAAAAGGGTTTTATTTTCTTCAAGCTAGTAGAGAAGGAGAATCTAAAACAATCAAAATAATAAAAGAATAAATCTTAATTTTTTTGATTTGTTCAGCAAATAATAAATGGATTATTTAATTTTTTCATTTAGTTCAAACCAGCGTTCTTCTTTGGTTTCTAGCTTGTTGATCAATTCTTGAAGTGCCAACGCTTTGCTAGTAATGTCGCTATCGGCTACTTTATTTTCGGCAAACAAGGCCTCAATTTGTTTCTTCTCGTATTCCAAATCTTTAATTTCTCGCTCTATTTTTTGCAATTCTTTTTGCTCATTAAAGCTCAGATTCGAGGTGTTGTTTTGCTGTTTCCACTCTTTTTTCTCGGTCTTGTTGTCTTCTTTTTGTTGCACGTCGGCGCTATCTTCGTAAGCCCTAAAATCGGAGTAATTGCCAGGAAAATCTTCAATTTCGCCTTGTCCGCGAAACACAAACAAGTGATCCACAATTTTATCCATAAAATACCGGTCGTGCGATACCACCAATAAACAGCCGGGATAATCCAACAAAAAGCTTTCCAATACATTGAGTGTTACAATGTCCAAGTCGTTGGTAGGTTCATCCAAAATTAAGAAATTCGGATTCTGAATCAAGACGGTACACAAATACAAGCGTTTCAATTCGCCACCGCTCAATTTTTCTACAAAATCGTGTTGTTTTTTTGCGGTCAAACAAAAAGCGTTCTAGCAGTTGTCCGGCTGAAATTATTTTGCCCTTGGTGAGCGGAATGTATTCGCCGTATTCTTTAATAATATCAATGACCTTTTGCCCCGGTTTGGGGTTGATTCCACTTTGGGTGTAATACCCAATTTTGATGGTATCACCCACCACTACTTTTCCGTTGTCAAGCGGAATTGTGCCGGTTAATACATTTAAAAAAGTAGACTTTCCGGTTCCGTTTTTTCCAATGATGCCAATGCGTTCGCCGCGCTGAAAATCAAAACTAAAGTTGTCTAGAATTACCCGATCCTTGAATTTCTTGGACACCTTGTGCAGCTCAATGATTTTGCTGCCCATGCGTTCCATGTTGATTTCCAATTCAACCACGTTTTCTTTTCGGCGGCTTTCGGCTTTTTGTTTGATCACGTAAAAATCATCTTGACGCGATTTTGATTTGGTGGTTCGCGCTTTGGGTTGACGGCGCATCCATTCCAATTCTTTCACAAAGAGGTTTTTGGCTTTGTCAATGCTGGCATTTTCAGAAGCAATTCGCTCTTCTTTTTTAGCCAAATAATAGGAATAATTGCCTTTGTATTGGTAGATTTTTCCGTTGTCCAATTCTATGATTTCGTTGCACACGCGCTCCAAGAAAAATCGGTCATGCGTCACCATAAAGAGCGTAATGTTTTCTTTAGCAAAATAACTTTCCAACCATTCAATCATCTCCAAATCCAAGTGGTTGGTGGGCTCGTCTAAAATCAATAAATCCGGACGATTAATCAAAATAATGGCCAAGGCCAAGCGTTTTTTTTGTCCGCCCGACAGGTTTTTTACTTTGAGTTTAAAATCTTCGAGTTTTAATTTAAACAGAATTTGCTTGTATTGGGTTTCAAAATCCCAGGCATTCATTTGGTCCATCTGGTCAAATGCTTTTTGGTAGGCCTCTGCGTCGTCAGGGTTTTCGAGTGCTTTTTCGTATTGTTCGATTACTTTTAAAGTCGCATTATCCGAAGCGAAAATACTCTCTTCGATGGTCAATTCGTCTTGTAATGCAGCATCTTGTGATAAAAAGGCCATATTAATGTCTTTGCGAACCACCACTTGTCCAGTATCGGGTTCATCTTCGCCGTTCAAGATTTTCATGATGCAGGTTTTACCCGAACCGTTTTTGGCGATAAACGCGATTTTTTGGTCTTTGTTGATGCCAAAAGACAGGTTTTCAAACAGCGTGCGTTCGCCAAATGATTTCGAAATATTTTCAACCGATACGTAATTCATTGCTGCAATTTGAAAATTTGAAGATGTGCCAATTTAATAATGGAATAGTGAAATTGGAGGAGCAAAAGTAGTACTTTAAATGGTGACATCATTTTCAAATTTTCAAATTATAGAACGGATAGCTTATATTTGCGACATGCAACTCTCTGTGATCATCCTCAACTACAACGTGCGCTATTTTTTGGAGCAGTGCGTACGTGCTGTACAAGCTGCGATTCAAGACCTAGATGCCGAAATCATTGTAGTAGATAACAATTCGTCTGATGACAGTTGCGCGATGATGAAATCAAAATTTCCAGAGATTTTACTTATTGAAAACACTACAAATGTGGGCTTTCCCAGAGGAAACAATATAGGAGTGGAGAAGGCCAACGGCGAATACATTTGTATCCTCAATCCCGATACCGTGGTGGCCGAAGATACCTTTACCAAGTTGTTTACCTTTGTGCATGGGAAATCCAATATGGGCATGGTGGGTTGCCAACTCATTGATGGTAGCGGACAGTTTTTACCCGAATCCAAACGCGGAATTCCCACACCCTGGGTGGCATTCACCAAAATTACCGGCTTGTACAAACTTTTTCCTTCTTGGTCGATTTGCACCCAGTATTATGCTCAACATTTGTTGCCCAATCAAACCGGCGAAGTCGAAATTTTGGTAGGTGCATTTTTGTTTATGCGAAAGGAAGTGTATTTGGAAGTAGGTGGATTTGATGAAGGGTGTTTTATGTATGCCGACGACATTGATTTGAGTTACAGTGTACTTCAAAAAGGATATCAAAATTGGTATTTTGCCGATACTACCGTTATTCATTACAAAGGCGAAAGCACCTTGCGCGACCACAAATACATGCGTCGTTTTCAAGAAGCGATGCAATTTTTTTACCGCAAGCATTTTGGGCAATCGGTTTTTTCTTGGTTTTTTATGATTGGTCTTCGTGTGGGTGCTTTTTTGTTTTCACTTCAAAAAAAGAAACAGGCCATAACGCAAGTAAAACCCATTCGATCCTATGTGTTGGTTTCCAATCAAGAAGCCTTGAGAGAAACCTTGGAAACGCAGTTGCAAGCACCGGTTATTCGCACCGAAGATTTTCAGATTCAACCCGGATTGGCTAATAGGGAAGTGCTATTTGATGCTGATTTTATCTCCAACAAAAACTGTATTGCGCAGATGAAACAGCTAGTCAAGTCTGGTTTGACATTTAAAATTAAACCCAAAAATGCTTCATATATATTGGGAAGTAATCACAGCAATGACCGGGGATCGGTGATATCTTGGGCTGATTTGAGTTGAAAAATATTCGCCTGAAATTTGAATAATTCCTACACAAACAAGATATATTTTAGTATTTTCGCAACCAATAACAAAAAAGAGACCATTGGGTTACAACTATGGCAAAATTTGAATTAAAACTCCCCAAAATGGGAGAGAGTGTGGCCGAAGCAACGATTACAAACTGGTTAAAAGAAGTTGGCGATTCCATTGCAGCCGATGAGGCCGTTTTGGAAATTGCTACCGATAAAGTAGACAGTGAAGTTCCCTCAGAAGTTTCGGGAATTTTGATCGAGAAGTTGTTTGGTAAAGATGATTTGGTGCAAGTTGGCCAAACCATTGCCATCATTGAAACCGAAGCTGCAGCTGCTTCACCAACTGAATCGCCTGCTGTGTCACAAGCGGCAGAAGTGGTAATGCAAACCGTAGTCAGCGCGCAAGAATCAGTTGCTACACCCGTATTGGCCACTGATTTTAGTCAATCAGACAAATTTTATTCTCCATTAGTCAAAAATATAGCCAAGCAAGAAGGAATTTCTTTGGCACAATTGGACCAAATTTCGGGCACCGGAAAAGAAGGTCGCGTAACCAAAAACGACATCTTGGACTTTATTGCAAAAGGGGCACAAACTACTTCATCTACTCAGCCGGTTGCAGTTAAGTCTGTTCCGAATGAGGCGCCAGTAGCCAAAGCCATGCCGGTTTCGCTAAATGGACAAGACGAAATGATTGAAATGGACCGCATGCGTAAATTGATTTCGGGCTACATGGTACAATCGTTGCAAACTTCGGCGCACGTACAATCATTTATCGAGGTAGATGTAACAGCCATTTGGGATTGGCGAGAGAAAAATAAAAATGCCTTTGAAAAACGCGAAGGTGAAAAACTCACCTTTACACCCATTTTCATGGAGTTGATTGCCCGCGCATTAAAGGATTTTCCGATGATGAACATTTCAGTAGAAGGCGATTATATCATCAAAAAGAAAAACATCAATTTAGGTATGGCGGCCGCATTACCCAACGGAAATTTAATTGTTCCAGTAATAAAAAATGCCGACCAACTCAATTTGTTGGGCATGGCCAAAGCCGTAAATGATTTGGGAAATCGTGCCAAAGCAGGTAAATTGAAACCAGACGACACCCAAGGTGGAACCTATACGGTAACCAATGTGGGTACTTTTGGCAGCGTGTTTGGTACACCGATCATCAACCAACCGCAAGTAGGAATTTTGGCTTTGGGCGCCATCCGCAAAGTACCTGCCGTAATCGAAACCCCAGAAGGCGATTTTATTGGTATCCGCAAAAAAATGTTCTTGTCACACAGTTACGATCACCGCGTAGTGGATGGAGCATTGGGAGGAAGCTTCGTGAAACGTGTGGCCGAATACATGGAAGCCTTTGACGAAAACAGGAGTTTTTAATTAAGAATTAAAAATGAATAATGAATACTGAAAAGCCTCTTGAAAAAGGGGCTTTTTTGTTTCTAAAATCAAGAGATTAGGAAAAGATACCACAATCTGAAGCATTTCCATCCCGAGGCTTCGGGACTAATTTTCAAATTTCAAACAAAAGTTCCAGAATACTCTTGAACGGAAAACCAACAACGGATAACCAACAACAGACAACAGTATAAATTTTTCATTATTAAGTATACATTCCTAATTATCCTATCTTTGGTCCTCTAAAAATTCACCATGGAACTCAAACTCAATAAACC